>DOWI01000047.1 GCA_003519645.1 Oscillospiraceae bacterium | reverse complement strand
GAGAAATGGAAACGGTATTCTGGAACGCGCATCCATGGGAGCCATAATGCCGGATGCGGATAAAATGCTCGATTACATAAACGTAAAAGGTATACGCAGCGCGGTCATCAGCAATCTACTCTGGTCCGGTGAAGCACTGACCGAGCGCTTGAACAGACTTTTGCCGAATAACCGCTTTGAGTTTGTCATAACTTCGAGCGATTATATGTTCCGCAAGCCGAACCGTTTGTTGTTTGAACTTGCTCTCCGCAAGGCGGGATTGGACTCAAAAGATGTGTGGTATTGCGGCGACAATCCGCAAGCGGATGTGGAAGGTTCGGCACAGGTCGGTATATTCCCGGTGTGGTATCAATGTACTTCGGTAACCGACCCGCACAAAGATGAAATTCCCAAGCTACAGCTCATATGCGAGTATCTGCATATCTACGGATGGGATGAAATGATAGATGAATTGGAGAGGCTGAAATGAAAAAACTGATAAAGCCCCCAAAATTACGCCCCGGTGATAAAGTTGCAACCGTTAGCCCATGCCACGGCTGGGCAGGTGATGCTGATATACATTGGAAATACAAGCTTGGTGTGGAGCGTTTGAGTGAGTTGGGATTGGAAGTCGTTTCGGCACCCAATTCGCTCAAAGGCTCGGAATATCTTTCTAAGCATCCACAAGCACGAGCTGAAGATATTATATGGGCTTTTGAGAACAAAGAGATTCGCGCAATTATCGCAAATATCGGAGGAAATGACANNAATCCTAAAATATTTATTGGTTATTCCGATGTTATGAATTTGCATTTGTTATGTTATAAAAGCGGATTGTCTTCTTTTTATGGAGATAATCTGTTAAATCCAATAGCGGAGCAATCCGGCTGGCATGAATACAGTAAAAAGTGGTTTGCAAAAACACTCTTTGACGCGTCTGCGATTGGAAAGATTGGAGCATCAGATGAGTGGACTTTTGAACCGCTGGATTATAAAAATTTAAATAAAACCAGAAATTATTATTTGAACGACGGATATTTATTGGTTCAGGGTAAAGGCAAAACTCAGGGGCGGTTAATCGGCGGGTATACCGGAATTTTGGAGATTGGCGGTACTGTGTTGGAGTTGTCGACCGATGATTATGAAGATACCATTTTGTTTGTTGAGGATATACCGGAGTTTTTTACTTCGGAACATGTTAAATCCTTTTTTAGTACACTTGGCAATAACGGAATATTGCAAAAGCTAAAAGGAATCTCGATCGGCAAAGTAAACGATAATACATCTTTTGACGATCGTACTTCTGTAATTCGCGATATACTCTCAGAAAAATATAGCTGTAATATACCTGTTATGTATGGATTAAATTTTGGGCATTCATCACCTATGTGCGTTTTACCATATGGAGCGTTAGCCGAAATCGATTGTGAGAGAATGACGTTCTCTATTCTGGAAAGCGGGGTCGTATGATGAACCGATTAGCATTACATATCCCTACCGAAAATGAGCTTGAATATCGCCGTCACTTAATTGCCGACGAGGAAACTATGGCTTACAACATTGGATATGGCGGCAACGGAAGCGGCTGCTATTTTCAAACTATCGAGCAGGTACGTCAGTGGTATAAGCACTGGAATAATGGTTTGGACAATTTTTATGCTTATATAATAAGAATCGATGATAATGTTCCGATTGGTGAAGTCGATATTCATTATAGTAATTACTGCATGAAGTATATAGTCGGCGTTGTGATAGAAGCAAAATACCGTGGTAATGGTTATTCTACCGAAGCGCTTTGTCTACTTGCCGCTCACGCCTTTAACATAATGAAGCTTGACGCTATTTATGATGATTTTCCGGCTGAAAGGAAAGCCGCCGAACACGCTTTTTCAAAAGCGGGTTTTGTCAGAATCAGCGATGAGTTTGTTGAGCTGAAAAAAGAGAGATATTATCATATAAAAGAGGTGAATCAATGAGCGATTTTACTTTTATAAAAAAAGAGCCGATTACGAAAGGTTGGTCAGGCGACAAAAAATACTGTGTGACCTCCGCAGACGGATTAAAGTACTTACTGCGCATTTCGCCGATAGAGCAATATGAGCGTAAAAAGTCTGAATTTGAGATGATGCGGCGCGTGGCGGCACTCGATGTTCCGATGTGTCAGCCTACCCAGTTCGGGACATGTGAAGACGGCGTCTATTCACTGCAAAGCTGGATTGACGGCAAGGACGTAGAGGATGTGATTTCTCTGCTGTCCGATACGGAACAATATGTTTACGGACTCGAAGCCGGGAGGATATTGAAAAAGATACACTCCATCCCTGCCCCCGCCGACCAAGAAGTCTGGGAAAGCCGCTTTAACCGCAAAATCGACCATAAAATTAAAGGCTATACTGACTGCCCAATAAAGTATGACGGCGGGGATGCTTTCATTGGATATATAAACGATAACCGTCATTTGCTTAAAAAACGTCCACAGTGCTATCAGCATGGTGATTATCATATCGGCAACATGATGATTGATAAGGAAGGTAATCTTATAATTATCGATTTTAACCGCAACGATTTCGGTGATCCGTGGGAAGAATTTAACCGCATTGTCTGGTGTGCACAAAAGTCGCCTCTGTTTGCATCCGGCATGGTAAACGGCTATTTTGAGAATGATGTGCCAATTGAATTTTGGAAATTGCTTGCCTTGTATATTGCAAGCAATACACTCTCCTCTGTTTATTGGGCAATTCCGTTCGGTCAGACTGAAATTGACACGATGCTGAACCAGGCGAGAGAGGTGCTGGGATGGTATGATAATATGAAAAATCCGGTTCCTACATGGTATTTCAAGGGTTATTATCTGCAATATGTGGACGGCTTACCATACAAACTGAAAGCTCCGTTTGATTTCGGCTTTTTAAGCCGTTACGGAACAGTTTTCAAGATATTTGACGATCAGGATTCCGGCAACATATGCTTTGGCACAGAGAAGGACGGTAAGCGGTATTTCATTAAATTTGCCGGTGCACTTACCGAACAGTATGACGGCAAAACGGAAGACGCCGTTGCCCGATTGAAAGCAACACTACCGGTTTATCAGGCATTAAAACATACAAATCTGATTGAATTTGTTTGTGCAGAAGAAATCGGCGGAGGTTATGCTATGGTATTCCGGTGGGTGAACGGCGAATGTATGGGAAGAATGTATCCCGCGTCCCGTCGGATGTTTATGCAGATGGATACGAAAACAAAACTTAAAGTTTTCCGCGATATTCTTGCGTTCTTTGAGTATGTCGCTTCAAAAGACTATGTGGCAATTGACTTTTACGACTGCAGTATCCTGTATGATTTCGAAAGTCAAAAGACAACCGTATGCGATATTGACTTCTTTCGTAAAATGCCGTGCACAAACGATATGGGACGCATGTGGGGCAGTTCTCGTTTTCAATCCCCGGAAGAATATCAGCTGGGTGCTGTTCTCGACGAGATTACGAATGTATATACCATAGGCGCAACAGCGTTTGCATTGCTTTCAGATTATGACCGTTCGCGTAACGCGTGGCCACTCAGTGATAAAACCTTTGAGGTTGTTGCAAAAGCAGTAAGCGATGACAGACAGAACCGTCAGCAATCGATTAAGCAGTTTATTGACGAGTGGGAGGCGGCATTATGTCAATTGGCTTAACCTATGTAGAAAATAAATCAACATCTGCGAAGGCAATCGCCGACCTGCGCGAGGCAATCGGTTGGAACCGCATGGAAAACGTATATAAAAACCCATCCATGACCTCATATTTTCATATTGCGGCAATGACAGCGAAAAGCTTATAGGTTATATCGATTCGGTTTCAAACGGCGTGACAGATGCTTATATTCAGGATTTGATGATTCATCCCGATTATCAAGGTAAAGGAATTGGTACTGAACTCTTGAATCGCATGATAGCAGAGCTAAAGCGCCGAAATATCTATATGATCTCTGTTGTATTTGAAGAAAGATTAAAGCCGTTTTACAGTCGATTCGGCTTCTTTGATATGTTGTGCGGACAAATGCAAACTTATGAAATTGAGTGAAGTTATGAAGATAATAAATGTACAAATCAATCCATACTTAGAATTTATGAATAGCCTTCTACTCACGAGAAGATATAACGAGATGACAAAACCGTTTATAGGATACGGTTTAATGGTCGAGGATGAAAACAAATATACATTAGCAATAAAGAACTTTTTAAAGCCATATGCAAATCATCCTATATATATAAAAATAGAAGAGTTGATTCCAAACGGTTTTACTTTTTCAAGACCTGTTGAGCTAATGTTAAGCTTGGGTGATTCTGAAGATTTTTCAGAGCAATATGAATTATCGGAATTGTGCATCGAGTATTGTGGGGGAAGAGATACCATTGATGATTTGTTAAAACAGCTTAAGGCTTTTTGGGACAGGACGGGTTATCCTGATTTTTTTGAAAGTGTGAAGTATGTATATGACCCAATTGTAAGACGGGTTGCCGAGTCTTTGTCAGAATATGCCTTTGTAGATGTTATTGAAAACGAATATGGTCAATCTCAAAATTCATATAATTATATTCTTTCATCCCTCATGAAAGGCAACTTTGGCATTTGTTTTTATAATCAATATACGGGAAAAAGTGATTTGTTTTCGGTATTTTCAACGGATGACTACAGCTTATCACCTGCAGTTTTATTTCATGAATATTCACACCCGTTCATTAATCCATTAACCAATAAATATTACGATTTAGCTCAAAGATATATTGATTCCTATGAAAAGTTAAAACACTACAAATTACCCGACTATCAATCAGGTTACAGCGATTTCAAGGAATGTATTAATGAGCACTTGGTAAGGGCTATGTCCATCCACCTACTTAAAAAAATCAATCAGACTGAATTGGCAAATAAACTATTAAATAACGATCTATATTGCGGGTACAAATTTATACCGCAAATACTTGAACGCTACGATTATTATGATATGAACAGAGATAAATACGATACCTTCGAGCAGTTTTATCCTAAATTACTAGTGGCATTTGATCTAAAGTACTTAAAGGACTGATGTTATGATCCTCTCCGCTTCACGTCGCACCGATATAACGTGCTATTATTCCGAATGGTTTATGAACCGTATTTGGGCAGGATTTGTGCTGACCCGAGATCCGATGAATCACGCGCAACAAATTACGCTGTTTTAGGAGGCGAAAAAGATGGAGTATAATCATATTTTACATATGAATGATAACATGATTGTATTGTTTGCTGATATTATTGGTTTTTCTGCTGATGTTCGTAACAATATTACAACTACGGCACAAACAGAAGGATTTAACATTGATCTTGCTTCAACGTATAACAATATTGTAGCAAGATATACCGAAGAGTATCAGGCATCACAGGGTATTAAATTTCTTTGGGTATCAGATAGTATTTTCATCACTTGCGAAGCAAAAAATATCAATACTCTTTTACTTGAGCTTGATTATATTATTAACCAGTTGTATTGTACACACTACGTTATCCGTGGTGGGATTTCACTTGGAATGTTGTACTTCGAAAAAAACTTATGGGGTACAGCGGTTGTAACTGCTGTTGACTATGAGAAAAAAGCTGTTTATCCACGTGTTATTATTTCTAAAAATGATTTTGAGGCGCTAAATATTTGCGATGAAAATCGATTATTTTTTAAATCTACTGAGTTGAACGGCTTTTTGGAATATGATTATATTAATTCTTTTCTATCTCGAAAAATTAAAGAAGGCAAAACAATTAGTTGCTACTTAAATGTCTATTCTTGTGTTATCCAAGATCGATTTGTACATTGTACTGAAAAAAATCACAAAGAAAAATGGGCTTATTTAGCATATCAATTAGAAGCGGCAATTGATAGAAATATCGATTATATTTTGACTGAAAACAGAAAGGCATTAGAACGGAGCGATGGATCAGAAAAACGCCATTTAACTCCCGCAGAGTTTCTTGATAAAATGCGAAATGCTTTAGAATATGCTCAGATATGTAAATACAAATGGGAGCGATAAGCTATACGGAATCCGATCCACATGTCCGAAAGAAATTACTGTCGTAAAAAGGACTTAACGGTTGTTGGGAATGCGATGAATTCCCCTCGTCAAACTAATGTTAGAAAACATCGCATAAGAACTTTGGATGAAATTATTGAGATGGTTAGATGAGGATTAAAATCATGAATGATATACTAAATCAAAACAAGTCGAGTTGGGATGCAATAGCTGATTCTTTTTTCGGCGTTACGGCTTTACCAACATATGGTTGTCTATGTCCCACGGAGGATGAATTGCATCTTTTCCCTCAACTACAAGACAAGAAAGTGCTTGATATCGGATGTGGCAGCGGTCATTCGCTAAAATGGTGCGGAGACCACAATGCGACTGAACTTTGGGGGCTGGATATTTCCGAGCGGCAGCTTGAAAACGCGCAGAATTTCCTTGTTGAACTTGGCTATGTACCTAAATTGTTCTGCTCGCCAATGGAACAAAATCCAGGATTGCCGCAAGACTATTTTGATGTTGTCTACTCCATTTATGCTATCGGTTGGACTGTGGATTTACAAAAAACATTTAGCTTAATTTCGTCTTATTTGAAGAAAGACGGTGTTTTTATTTTTACATGGGATCATCCCTTTCTGCATTGCATTGAAGCAAAAGACGGACAACTCGTATTTTCGGGTAGTTATTTTGAGGGGGAGCCTTTTACTTTCAAGAAAAATATAGGGAAGCCTGCTAATCGCAATAATTCCAATCATGAAAAGGAAAATGGTTTTCCGCTCACGCTATATAATCGCCGCCTGTCAGATTACATAAATGCCCTCGCCTCCGCAGGGTTCGCCGTGGAACGGGTGGTGGAAGAAACCGATAAAATTACTTTTGAGCGGGATGCTGAGTTTTCATCAGAATATTACGCGCCGTGTAAGGCAAAACACTTCCCATTGTCAATAATCGTGAAAGCGAGGAAAATCACAAAATGATTTATGCTGTAATATCGGATATTCATGGCAATTATCCCGCGTTAAAGGCTGTTGTTGATGACGCTATGGCAAAAGGTGCGGAAGCTTTTTTACTACTTGGCGACTATATTCGTGATACACCAACACTTAACGAAGTGGTAGAATTAATCCGTACTTTGCCTAATTGCACAGCTATTTTAGGAAACGGTGATATCGGTGTTATTTCGCTTGATAAAACAAAGCCGAAACATTGCGAGTTTGAGCAAATGTTGCCTAACTTTTGGACATACAAAAACTTATCCGAGCAGAATCTTAACTATCTGAAATCCTTGCCCGAATCCGCCGATATAATGCTGTCTAGCGGAAAAACCGTTTATTTATCACACAGTATTTCCCTGATTCACCACACCCCCAGACTTGGCGCGTTTCATTCTGGCGATTACGCAAGAAAAATGGAGCGCTCCCCTTTCACAATTGAAGAAGGAATGCGGGATATGCAAAACGCCGCCGAAGAATATTCGGATGAAGTTGCCGCATACCCGGGCGTTATCTGCCTTTTTGGACATAATCATTTGCAATATTCGGGTAGCTTTGACGGGAAAATATTGCTTAACCCAGGAAGTTGCGGGATGCCCTCCGATTATGACACCCGTGCTCCCTATGCGTTGATGAATGACACAGGATACACTGTGGAAATGCAACTTCACCGGGTTAAATATGATGTGGAGCAAACAATTAAATCTATCCTTGAGTTTAACGGGTTCCCCTATGCACAGTTTTGGGGTAAATTGCGTGCAGCTATACTTAAAATGGGATCGGATATCCCAATGAACCGATTTTGGCAGCACGCAAGAGAAGTCGGTGGCGGCGTGTTCCCAATGCAAAATGATATATGGCATAAGACAATTACAACCTTTGAATTTGACTATAACTGGAACATTGATGATTGGCGAAGATTTGGAGAACGACATGATGTAATTCGCCACTACGATGCTCTCATAGACGAAATCGACAATCCTGAACAGTGGAAAGTCGTTGATCCGGCACATGATATAGAACCACTCAAAACATACATGAACAAATGGGATGGCGAAACTTTTATTGAAGCAATGCAGCTTAATACGAATAAATCCGTGCTTGAAATCGGCGTAGGCACGGGACGGCTTGCCCTGCGTATATGCGGCAAATGCGGGAGTTTTACCGGAATTGATATTTCACCAAAGACAATAAAGCGGGCAAAGGAAAATCTGCGAGAATTTTCAAATGTCCACTTGATTTGTGGGGATTATCTTACATATCAATTTAATAAAACTTTTGATGTTATTTATTCGTCTCTCACCTTTATGCACATAAAGGACAAGCAAGCAGCAATTCAAAAGGCGCTAGATTTATTAGCCCCCGGTGGGCGGTTTGTGTTGTCAATTGATAAAAACCAGCAGNNAGATTGACTATGGAACTCGGAGTATTCCTGTGTTCCCGGATACGCCAAAGGAGATTAGCGAACTGCTAACCAAAGCTGGATTTATAATTGAACAGCAGTTTGAAACGGAGTTTGCAGTGATATTTGCGGCGGTGAAAGAGGTGGCAATATGAATTTATCCATTGTGGATTGGTTTGGCTATAACTGCGCGCCCCGGGACAGAATGAGAGCTATAAAAGAAGCGGGTTTTTCCGGCGTTATGTTATTATGGGCGGATTATTTTGATAAGGACTACAAGCTTTTTCCCGAGTATGCGCAAAACGCAGGCTTAATTATAGATAACGCGCACGCTCCATACTTAAACGCGAACCACTTATGGGAAGATACAATCGACGGACAGGAAGCCTATAAAGAAATAATTATGTGTGTGGAAGATTGTGCGACTCATAACGTGCCGACCTTGGTTATGCACCCTGAAAATAAAAAAGGGACGGAAACAGTCAGTCTGCCTTGCGATTTTTCCATCGGCATCGAAAGAGTGAAACGAATAGTAGATATAGCCGAGCAATTAAACGTAAATGTCGCAATTGAAAACATGAGCCGCCCAGAATATCTGGAGCGCATTTTTCAGGATATTCAATCCGAACGATTAGGATTTTGTTTTGACAGCGGACATTGCAACGTATTTACTCCTAATGTTGATTTCTTAGCGTTGTATGGGGATAAACTGATGGCTTTGCATTTACATGACAACGATGGTTCCGAGGATTGGCATGCTTTACCGTTTACGGGTAATAAAAATGGAGCGATATTGCATCAAAGTTAAAAAATCTTTCTTATGAAGGTGCAATTGCGCTTGAAGTGGGAAATACCAAATTTGAACATATTGAAAAACCGGAGGAGTTTTTAAAACTCGCAGTTGAAAGTGTAGAGAGGATTGTTGCTAAATGAATAACCATGAAACCGATGAAGAACGACAAGCCAGAATATACCCTATCATATTAAGCGAATATAATCCCGCATGGCCGGAGTGGTATACCGAGGAAAAGACAAATTTAGAGCGGCTGATTGGCGTGGAAAAAATCGCGCGGATTAGTCATTTTGGAAGCACCTCTGTGCCGGGGCTTACGGCAAAGCCCACGGTAGACATTCTGCTTGAAATCACGGAAACTATTGACATTGAAGAATTAATTGCTTCAATGCCGAATCAAGAATATATTTGCCTACAAAAAGAAGGTAATTCACTCTCTGAACACGACAGGGTTATGTTTCTGAAAGGATACACCCATACCGGGTTTGCCGATAAAGTGTT
>DOWI01000181.1 GCA_003519645.1 Oscillospiraceae bacterium | reverse complement strand
AAATAATGCGATTGATTGATGCGGATGCTATGGAAAAGCACATCATGGAAAGCAAGGTGTTCAACCAACACTTCAAGGAACTTGTGCAATCGTTGATATGGGGCGAGGACACAATCGAAGTCGAACCTGTGAAGCATGGGAAGTGGGAGAATAAGCACCAAACATTCACCGTGGACAATATGACATTGACCGGAACATATCCAACGTGCGGCTTATGCGATTTTGCGGANNGGAAATCGGTATGGCAAAGAATACGAACTACTGCCCGAATTGCGGTGCGAAGATGGATAAGGAGAGTGAAAGTAATGCGTGAGATATTAGACTTGGGCACGTTTAAAAAACCTGGAAAAAGTCGAAGTTATCGGTATGCAGTTTTTGAGTGTCCTATTTGTAAAAAACACGTTGAAAAAGTAGCTAAAGATGGGAGCAAAGCAAGAACGTGCTCAATCGAATGTTCACGAAATTTTAGAGGCCCAAAAAAGAATTATAAAGATAGCGTAATTATTAGCGGTTATAGATACATATACAATCCAACACATCCTTACGGTACAAAATGCTATGTTGCTGAACACAGGTTGGTTATAGAAAATAGTTTAGGAAGACCGCTGACACCAGACGAGGTTGTACATCACATTAACGGTAATAAATTGGATAACAGATTAAGCAACTTAATTGTGCTGTCTAATTCTGACCATCAAAAACTGCATTCATATTACTCGACAATTTGTAGGAGGGGAAAGCAATGAATCGTACAATTTTATTCCGTGGCAAGCGGGAGGATAATGGTGAATGGGTCGAGGGAAATTTATATATCTCAAATATGAGCGGTTGCTATATTTTGCAATGTAAATCATTTGCCAAGGAAACAAAAGACGGATTAAAAATGGGCGATAAGGTTGTATCTTTTGAAGTCCTCCCTGAATCAGTTGAACAATACATAGGCTTAACGGATAAAAACGGCGTGAAGATATTTGAGGGGGATGTTATTCGTGCAAAGGGGAAACGGGTGTTTTTTATAGAATACTGTTGCGCTATCACAAGTTATGCTGCTCGTTCAACTGATGGCGGTCCGACAGCGCCATGCGTGAACCGCGGCACTATGCAGGTTTACGAAGTCATCGGCAACATCCATGATAACCCCGAACTGTTAGGCGGTGATGGTGATTGAATGGAAAATTGTTCAGAAGCTAATGAATTCATTCGACAGAAGCTTTATAAACCAAAACGGAGAGTTTATAGCGCATCGTGAAGCCAACCAATATTTTTTACTGCACAACTGTGAATCGGAATTAGATGTGAAATGCAAGGTACTGGAACGGCTTTCAAGGGCAGCGCACAAAACCGCACCGTTTGGAGAGCGCAAAAACAGACAATTTCATGAGTTCATGTTGAATGGAATTAATACGTTTCTTGGAACAAGCTTCACACCGGATGATATGGAGCTGATTTATACATATCTCGGAAACGCTTGTAACCATGAGAAAACGATTAGATTTATTGAAAGTGGGTATGATTTTGCGGTGTTGGGCGGTGATACATAATGCCAATCACATTAACATTTCCTGTGTGGATTTTGCTTGGGTGTTTGGTTTGCTCGTTAGGTGCGTGTGTGGGATTGATATTCGGTGCGTGTTTTAGGGTGGGGAAGGATAAGCAATCCGAACTGCCTATATCGTGTGCAACGTGCCGGCACAACAAGGGCGGAACGATAGATGCGTATAGAAACGGCTGTATCAATTGTTTTTACGAGGGGAAGTTGAGCGGATATGAAAGACATTGATGAATGCTATGAAAACCTCGCTAACGCAATTGTGGTACGAGCCGTCAAGGACTACCGAGCCGCAAAGAGAACCGGAAACAGTGGGAAAATAGCAAGTATCAGACGGTTTTTTCGCTCTGATTGGTTTAATGTATTGACCGACATTGACGGCGAATATCTCATACGCAAGCTAGATAAGGAGGCAGAGAATGACAACAAAGGAACTGTCACAGCTATATCACCTAAACAGAGAAATAGAGCGTGACCAAAAGCGATTACAAGAACTTGAAGCGGCGGCAAGCAGTTGTGCAGTAAACATCACCGGAATGCCTCATACGCCGGGCGTGTCGGATAAGGTTGGTAAATACGCTGCGGAAATAGCCGACCTTCGCGGGATAATCGATGCCAATATACAACGGTGCTTTTATGAGCTGAACAGGCTGAACCGATATATAGCGTCGATAGAGGATAGTCATATCAGGCAGATATTTCAATTACGATATGTGAATGGGTTGTCTTGGCAAGAGGTGGCGGACTGTATGGGAGGAAACAATACAGCTGTAGGTGTGAGAGTGGCGCATTATCGGTATCTGAAAAGTTGTAACACATGTAACACACAATAGTGATATAATGCTATTGTGGAAAGCATATCCAAAGCGCTTCGATTGATTTCGGGGCGCTTTTCTATTGGAGGTGACCGTATATGTTTGAGTTCCCACAAAATATCATCGGCTACATTGGTACTCTACTTTTTCACGAGCATTACCAGTACAAAGATGCAACCGTCACCCACGTCAATGGCACATGGGGAGCAGTGACACTTGGCAAGTACATATTTGCCGATGATAATTATTACCACGACGAGACAATTATCCGCCACGAATACGGTCACCGTCTACAATCTAAGCGGTTGTCAGTGTTGTATCTGTTGGTGATTGGTATACCGTCCATAGTCTGGGCGGGTTGCTTTGAGCAGTGGCGGCAGAAACATAACATACCATACGGTTGGTTTTACACCGAGGCGTGGGCTGACCGATTGGGCGGGGTGAGGTAATGTCGATAACGGATATGTTACCAAGCTATCGCAAATCACACCAACACGTGACAGACCGCATACATCAGCTTGAGGCAGCTAGAGACAATGCAATTGCACAACGCCAATATGACACTGTGTCGTCGCTCGGGAATAGATTGGTTGCGCTTTATGATACGAGGCGTTATCTTAACGGGATGATAAAGGAGATTGAGAGGTATGGCAAAAGAATATAGCANNCTATACAAGCCGGTCATGGAAAAAGTTACGGCAAAAAGTATTAGAACTGGACAAAAACGAATGCCAGCAATGCAAAGTGCGGGGTCGGTATAGTCGGGCAACTCATGTGCACCACGTCAACCACGTACGAAAACATCCGGAACTTGCTATGTCGATGATATGCAAAGCCGATGATGGGGCGATACGGCGCAACTTGATTAGTCTATGCAAAGATTGTCACGAGGAGGCGCACGACTATAGACAGNNGAAAAAAACGTGAATTAATCTCTGGGGTGTTTACTCGAGAGGGTTATGTACAAATGATATTTTCCGCAATCTCACATGATGGGGTGGTATATATGGCTATTGCAGCTGTAAAGAAAATTATAGAGTCGGACTTGTTCACCGAAATCAAACAGGATTTAATTGACCAGCTTGACCGCAACTGTACTGTCGGAAAGTATTATACCGACCTTATAGATGACTACATGGATTTGTGGGTAACAAAAAATCTGCTTATAAGTGATATCCAAAAACGCGGCGCAGTAGTTACATACAACAATGGAGGCGGTCAAAAAGGGCGAAAGAAAAATGATTCCATTGATCAGCTTATAAAAGTAAACGCTCAAATGTTGAAACTACTGTCTGAAATCGGAATCAAGCCGACACAGACGGATGGTGAGGTTGATGACGAAATGTAAATACATCGATGACTACATTGCAAATATCAGGGATGGAACGGTCAAAGCATCGAAAGAACTTATTCAAGCCGCCTATTATATCGAAAAAAAGTTATCACCTGCAGACGTTTTTATTGATGTGCCGAAAATCGAAAAAGCTATCGAATTGATAGAACGGTATTTTGAAATGAAGCTCCTACCTTGGGAGCTTTTTGTATTGGCGTTGGTTCATTGCTACTACAAATCAGCAGATTCAATTGTATTCGACGAGTTCTATATCATGATGGGGCGCGGCAACGGCAAAAACGGCTTTATTTCTGGTCTCGCGTGGTATCTTACAACCCATTATCACGGCGTAAAAGAATATAACGTAGACATCATTGCCAATAGTGAAGATCAGGCTAAAACCTCATTTGATGATATATACGGCATGCTTGACCGCACATGGGACAAGTCTAAGAAGTTTTTTTACAAATCTAAAGTTGAAATTCGCAATCTCAAAACACAATCTTATATTAAATTTAACACGTCCAACGCTCGCACCAAAGACGGCAAGCGGTCGGCGTGTTTGATTTTTGACGAGAGACACGAATACGAAAACTCTAAAAATATCGGAGTATTTTCGTCTGGCTTCGGTAAAAGAAAACATAGCCGTATATTCTCGATTACCACAAACGGGTATGTTCGTGACGGCGTTCTGGATGAAGATTTGAGACTAGCCGAAGATGTGCTGTCGGGAAGAATCACAAATATTGGACTGTGCCCGTTGATTTATAAAATGGACACGGATGAAGAATGTGATAATCCTGATTTATGGGAGAAAGCGAACCCTTCATTACCGTATTTTCCTGAGCTCAAAAAGCAGATGCACAAAGATTTCGTTAAGAAAGAGTATGACAAACAAACTGAACTTGATTTTTATACAAAGCGCATGAACCTTCCGCGCTCTGACCGGGAGGTGCAGATAACCGAATGGGAAAACATTGAAGCAACAAGCGAGCCGATCCCGAGCCTTGAAGGGGAATCATGCACCGCCGGCATTGACTATGCAACATTAAACGACTGGGCGGCGGCGAATTTACACTTTGTGATTGGCGAAATGCGCTATGACATTAATCATGCGTGGATATGTGCACACTCAAACGATTTGAAGCGGCTTAAATGTCCCTGGAGGCAATGGGCAGACGAGGGGCTATTAACTGTTGTCGATGAAAAAGAAATCAGTCCTGATCTTATTACAGAATGGATCGCGAAAAAGGCAAAAAGCTATGTTATCAAAAAGTTGTTTCTCGACAACAACAAATACGCATTACTGAAAAAATCGCTTCGGGCAGCAGGTTTTGACGATGACATTCAGAAAAATTTAAAATGCGTCAGACCGAACGATATCATGAAAACCATTCCGGTAATAAGCAGCGTTTTTACCAACCACTTATTTGTATGGGGCGAAAATCCAGTTTTGCGCTGGGCAGCATGGAATACAAAACTTGAAAGGCGCGGAGCGAAAGAAGGCACAGACACAGGGAATTTCTATTACGCAAAAATCGAATCGAAAAGCCGAAAAACAGACCCGTGGATGGCGCTGGTTCATTCTATGGTCGGAGAAGATTTGTTAGATACAAGCGAAAGTACATTTGACGATTTGCCGGTGATTATTTGTTAAAGGGTATGATAGCGAGTGGGGTTTATAAGTTGGATTGCTAGTAAGTTTGGCGCTCCGGTTCCGTTAAACGGATCAATAGATATTTATGCAGACGAGTATATGTCGGCGGTCGGTGATGTTTATGTCCGGGAAATGGCGTTCTGGGCGGCTACAAACCTCATAGCCAACGCAATAAGCAAGTGCGAATTTAAAACTTACGAAAACTTTAAAG
>DOWI01000375.1:4294-4456 GCA_003519645.1 Oscillospiraceae bacterium | reverse complement strand
GAATACAAGTTGTGTCAGTTTTTTATTACGGTTTTCTTGCCAGAAATGAAAGATATTTTCCACACAGGCGTTTACCTTGCTGTCAGGATTATCAGGCAGCATAGAATTGGCAAGGCGTTGGTCAAGGGCTAACTTACGCCCATCGTTTGTGATTTTGAGCAT
>DOWI01000375.1:0-4281 GCA_003519645.1 Oscillospiraceae bacterium | reverse complement strand
GGCTTGACGGCCACGTTGCGGTAGTTGGCTTTGGGCACGGGGAGGTCCAGCATGTCGGCTGTCTTGATGTCCGCAACTTCTTTGAACATGCTCATGAGTTCGGGTAGATTATAAAATCTTGCAAACCGGGTCTTGGCTCGATAGCCGGTGCCTTCCGGCGCAAGCTCAATGGCGGTCACAGTTTCCCCAAAGGTCGAAGCCCAGCAGTCGAAATGCTGCAAGCCTTTTTCCTGAAGCATCTTGTATTGTAGATACCGCTGCATGGTGTACATTTCTGTGATGGAATTGGAAATGGGAGTGCCGGTCGCAAAAATAATACCGCGTCCCTCGGTGAGTTCGTCAAGGTAGCGGCACTTCATAAACATATCGGAGGATTTCTGTGCTTCAGTTTGAGACAGTCCGGCCACATTTCTCATTTTGGTATAAAGAAACAGATTTTTGTAAAAATCCGCCTCATCCACAAAAAGCTGGTCAACGCCTAACTCCTCGAATGTCACCACATCGTCCTTTCGGCTGGTATCGTTGAGCTTATCCAATCTCAATTTCAGAGACTTTTTTGTTTTTTCAAGCTGCTTAATAACGTAACGTTCGCCTCGTGCCTCCTTTAATTCCTGTATGCCGTCCGTAATTTCCGATATCTGCTCTTGCAACAGCCGTCTTTGACGCTCTATGGAGATAGGTATTTTCTCAAATTGGCTATGACCAATAATTACTGCATCATAGTCGCCGGTGGCGATACGGGCGCAAAACTTCTTGCGGTTTTTGGTTTCAAAATCCTTCTTGGTAGCAACAAGGATATTAGCACTTGGGTAAAGCTGCAAAAACTCCCCAGCCCATTGCTCGGTAAGGTGATTCGGCACTACAAACATACTCTTGTTACACAATCCCAAATGCTTGCTTTCCATTGCAATAGCAGCCATTTCATAGGTTTTACCTGCACCTACGCAATGGGCCAGAAGGGTGTTACCACCATAAATTCCATGAGCCACCGCATCAACCTGATGCTTGCGCAGGGTAATTTCTGGGTTCATGCCAGTAAATTTGATATGGCTGCCGTCATATTCCCGGGGACGGTTGGAGTTGTACAGATCATTGTAAATTCGTGTAAGTCGTTCCCGGCGCTTGGGGTCTTTCCATATCCAGCCTTGGAAGGCTTCCTTAATAGCCTCCTGTTTTTGCTGGGCGATGGCAGTTTCTTTTTTATTCAGGANNGTAAGTTAAGGGTATCTTCAATAATCTTATAAGCATTGATACGGTTGGTTCCATAAGTGACATTCGCCTTAATGTTGTCACTGCGGTCGTCACTTTTGCCCTTGATGTTCCAGTTAGCTGTATAGTTTGAATAGTAAACGTCGATATAACGGCGGTACATATAGGGCGTTTCCAGTAGTTCAAAAACAAAGTCCTTAATCACATCCGGAGGGAGCCAGGTTGCGCCAAGACGCACATCAATTTCGGAAGCATCCAAATCCTTCGGCTGTACCGCTTCAAGAGCCGTGACATTCACACTGTAAATATCGGGTTGCATTTCGGCAAATTGTCGGGCGGTCTTGAGTTTTTCTCGAACATTGCCGGACAGATATGCGTCTGCTGTTTCAAATATGGGTTTGTTTTCGCTGTCCAGCTTTTCGGGGTTGCGGAAGATTACACCCTGCAAATCGGCGGCAAGCTGTTCACCGGAAAGCCCGGTCAGGCTGTGCATGAAGCCCATGTCTACGCAGGCTTTTTCTGCAATGGAGATAGCCAGGGCTTCGGTAGCTGTGTCCACATGGGTCACGGTGGTGCGCTGTCGGATGGTTCGCTTGGTAAACATATCGGCCTTGCGTTCCAGCTCGCCTTCTTCGTCCAAAACCTCCAAAGAGCAGAGCAGGCAGTAGGAGCTGTCATCCGCAAAGGCCATATTATTGCCACGGCTGTTTATAAGCCCATATTTGGCGGTAAAGGCATCATACAGGCGATTGAGCTTGCGCTGCTGTTCCTTGATGGCCTCATCGCTGTAATCCTCAGTCTGATATTCAATCAGATCCCTGACACAGTCCCGGAGGGCAATCATACCCCTGATACGACCTGCCGCCGTAACGGAGGTTTCCACAGGGTTCATGCGGCTGTTTTCCCGATAGTAGATTTTACCGTCCACAACAATATAACTGAAATTGCGGACAGACGGATCTGCCGGGATGGAGGTATCCTCGTCGTCGGAAAGCTCATCCAGCTCATATTCTGTGATTTCCGCATGGATGTTTTCCATTGCTTCCCGCAAAAGCTCTGCAAGGTCGGCATCCTCATAAGGGATGCAGGTGGTTTCACTACGATTGCCGTACATGCGCTCATCAAAAGCCATCGTACCCAGCACCATATCGGGATTGTCGGCAAAGTATTGGTTGATGGGTATGCCATCTTCTGTGGTGGTAAGATGTACCCAATCTGGCTCAATGTCAATGACACGATCACGCTTCNNCGCTTCTGTAAAAATATGATGTCAGCAGTGACTTCGGTTCCCGCATTGGCGAAAAACGCATTGTTGGGGAGCCGGACAGCTCCTAAAAGCTCGGCACGCTGTGCAATGTATTTGCGTACTTCGGGACTTTGCTTATCCATTGTGCCCTTGGAAGTCACAAAGGCGATAATGCCGCCGGGTCGTACCTTGTCTAAGCTCTTAGCGAAAAAATAGTCGTGGATCAGGAATTTGTGTTTATCATATTTTTTGTCGGCCACGCCGTAGCTGCCAAAGGGCACATTGCCGATGGCAAGGTCGAAAAAGCTGTCAGGCAGATTGGTTTCCTCAAAGCCCTGTACGGCAATATTGGCCTGTTGGTAAAGCTGCTTGGCGATCCGGCCTGTGATGCTGTCCAACTCCACGCCGTACAGCTTGGATTTTGCCATGCTCTCCGGCACAAGGCCGAAAAAGTTACCGATGCCACAAGCTGGCTCTAGGATGTTGCCTGTCTGAAATCCCATGTTAGTAAGACAAGTGTATATGGCCTTGATGACGATGGGCGAGGTGTAGTGTGCATTGAGAGTGGAGGCTCTTGCTAAATCGTATTCGTCCGGGTCAAGGAGGCTTTTTAATTCAGCATATTCTCTTGCCCATTGGGGATTCTTTTCGTCAAATGCTTGAGGCAGACCGCCCCATCCTACATACCGTGACAGGATTTCCTGTTCCGACCGTGTGGCAAGGCGGTTTTGTTCCTCCAGTTGATTTAGTAGGGTAATGGCGGCAATATTCCAACCGTATTTGGTCTTTGCACCGCCTACGCCCAAGTCATTATTGGTAATCTGAAAATTGACACGGGGTTGCTTTGATTTTTCGTCCTCATCATTGCTGTCTATGGTAACGGTATTATTCTCTAAAGCAATCGTTACATCGCTGATGTCCCGTGCCCAGTCAGGTGCATCAGGGTCATTTGCGTGAAGGGAGACACTATCCTGTTTTTCTGTCAGGTAATCCTGATAGGTTCTCTGAAATACATCCTCATGCAGCCATTCCCGAAACTGCGGCAGAGAGATATAAGCATCATAAAAAGAGGGGTGTTCATCTCGCATAGAAATGGCAATTAGTGCAAGAGCTTTATTCAACTCCTGTGCAGCACTTTCGGGATCGGTGTCTCGGTCACGAAGATAGGGATAAATTTCATTTTGTTGAATACGGTTGACCAATTCCGGCAAGTATATCCGATACAGCTCACGAGGGGAAGGAGATTGTTCTTTTTCGGTCGGTTGCTCTGCGGGAGTTTCTACCTGTGCTACAGGGATTTTCGGCTCAGCGGAAATTAAATGATCGTTGAGGGGGCTTTCCCGCAGCATCCGGTCAAAATCGTTTCGTGCAAGCTCTTTGCTGAACAGAGGAAATTGTGCATCACGCAGATATACCGTACTGTCGTCATAGGAAAAAATCTCGTATTCATCTGCGCCAAGATATATGATGTCGCCAAGAGAAAAGGCATAGTGTGCATTTTCCCTCGATATCTGTTTTGGTTCAGAGGGAGTCGGTTCCCGGTTCAGAATTTCACGGGCATAGGCTTCTTCCGCAAGCTGCTGGCGGCGTTCTTCTTCCTTCTGCTGATAGACGGGCAAATGCTCCTTTTCTCTGCGGTTTAGATAGCGATCAGCGGCAATTAGCTCACCAATGCGCTTTTGTACCTTTGCCCAAGGCATTAGAATGCTTGCATCCAGTCCGATATATCTTTCGCTGGTAAGCTTAATTCCTTTGCTATCATGCCATTCGTCAATGTCCGTGCCAGTCAAGGCAGGAGCGTGTCCGCCAATCCCATACTCGTTTTT
>DOWI01000428.1 GCA_003519645.1 Oscillospiraceae bacterium | reverse complement strand
ATATGTTTGACAACCGCAGATTTTTATTGTTGCCGTTTTTACCGTTTCCTTGACCACCCCACTCTCCCTGTGATAGAATGATGTTGTTCCTTTAGCTGTAATCAGACTATGATTTGTCTGTATCATAACCGTTATCCTCCTTTTTCCTTAGATGAAAGTAATCTGTATGACAGCACAACAAATTACTCCCTCAACTATAGGAGAAAATCAGGGGGTAAAACGGAACCTTTTTCTGAAATTTTTTCAGAATTTCATACATTGATATTTTTAACGTGAAATGTGGTGAGAACGGCATGGGTAAAAAACAGTTGGTACGCGAAGTAAAACGTGCCGCCCTTACGCGCATGGAGGACGCAGCAAGGACAACTGCGGATTTTAATGCTGTCGTGAAGCAATGGAATCATCTTGACAGAAACCGCGAGCGCCGAGAAAGAGATCACGAAATAAGCCGTCCGAATGAATTTATGCTGCATTGGGACAGGATTGATGCAAACGACAAAAAAGGCAAACTGAGAGGTTCCTTTGGCGCTGTTATTCCCCCGCCGCTTAATCATCCGTGGTGGCGGCAACTTATACAAGGGGATTTCATTGATACGATCTACGATAACTCTGGGGACATGTGGCAGCTTGTTGAGGATATGGATATATCCGTATGTTTAAAAGACCTGACCGAAAGACAGAAAGTTGTTGTTTTTCTGAGCGCGGTACGGCAATGCACACCGCAGCAAATCGCCTGTTATCAAGATAAAACAGACCGTGCGGTTCGAAAGCTACTGACAGCCGCTATTAGACGAATACGCGACAAATTATCCCCGATAATACAGGAGCAAATAAAATTACAATATTCAATATGACACTTGCGAAACGGCAATTTCTCGAATGGTATTCTAATGAAAAAGCTGTTGTTGACAAAGACAAGAACGATTGACATACTTGTAATATATTATAACAATAATATGGTTACTGTTTGACATTCAGAGGTGTGTAATGAACAATCTTTTTCAAAAGGCAAGCTCCTGTTGGGTGAAATACAGCGAATACGAAATAAAGAAAGCCGCAGACGGAACAAAATATGTCAAACCCACACCGAACGCGAAACCGTCCATATACGACCCGCTGAAAGATGCGGAAACGCTTGTTTTGGACGCGCTGAATGTCGGTTTGCTCCTGATGGGCAGGAAGGGCGATAAGTCTGTGCAAGCGGCGGTGATGGAGTTCGTACACAAATACGGCTTGCTCGGATTTATGACCGCCTTGCCGACCACGCCGCAGTTTATTGAATATGAAGCGGTCTATCTTCCGAAAAATCATTTTATTAAAGACGAAACTATGAGCACGGAAGATTATTTGTCGTTCTTCTTTCCGTTTGAACAGCCGGATTTTTTGAAAAGCGGAATCAAATCACAATGGAATGTAAATAATGACCGTGATATGATGGCTTTGGCAATGACCTTTTCCAACGAGCCGCAAGCGAAGAATATGAGTTCCCAAAGGGAATACGCCGAAAATTACGACTGGCTTTTGACGCAGTTTAAGGATTGGGCGTTTACTTTTATGGCGAGTTATTTATATTATGAGGATTTCGACAAAAACGATGAACCCACAAGGAATTTATATAGACAAGGCATGGCGGCGTTTGGAGGTATTGCGCCGACCTACCATATAGCTTTATATGAAAAGCCGACAATCGTTTGGGATTTTCACTCTCTACTGTTGGCTATTCAAATGATGTTGAGCTTTGTACTGATTGATGAGAAAAATCCGCTCCGTTCTTGCCGCCACTGCGAAAAGGCGTATATCGCCGGACACCCGAACGCTGCCTTTTGTTCGCCGCAGTGTAAGAATCGGTATAACGTGTATAAGAGCCGGGGAAAGAAAGATAAAAACGATTGATTGATATGGATATATATCCCCTTTTTCTGCGGGTAAAGACGTATAAATAAATATCTACATGCTTGTATCATGTTTGAGGGCTGAGCATCGATACTGTTATAACAATAAAAAACACATAATGGCAACGTAACGCGCGTTGTCATTATGTGTTTTTTGTATATGGATGATTTAAGCGTATATCAATTCATCGCGGATGATTTCTTCCGCTCGGTTGCGGATGTTATTCATCCTGCCCACCCATTCCATTTGATTATTGGCTTTGAGTTCCTCTGTCNNCTTGATGATAGGCCAAAAGCGGTTATTAGCGGCTTGGTCAATTTCAAAAAGATGTTCATTCAGTTTACCGCTCATCAGTAAATTTGTAAACAAAACTTTGCGATGATTTTTCAGATAATACCGCCGCATTAGCCCAAACCGCCCGATTTTATACTCCGGCTCATCCGGTAAGGTCAGGTATGGAATCCGATAACCTTCCGGCGTTGTGGTATAGGTCAGTTTCATGCTTGGGTCCCTCCTTTCATACGTTGATAAACACGGCAAAAGCCGCTTGTTCCGGGCTTGTCCGTTATCGCCCTCCTTTGCGTTGTGCCGTTTCAAACTGCTGTGGATGAATCGACTTGCCCGCTGTAATAGTAGTGGATTGGACATCCACCCTTTACAATATATATCTCCATATATGCTCTTAGGCGACAAAACGCTCAAGGGCGAAGGCTGGACGTTTATCCGCTATGAAACGCTGACCAATCTGAACATTGACNNCTAAATACGTTTTTCGCAACCTGTTCGACCTGCCGAAAGAGGTCAAAATCGGGGCGTATGCTGTGACCGCCGACTGGTGCAGTATCAACACACGTTGGTTTAATCGTCCGCCGTTTGATGAACGGCCACTCTCGCAGATAACAGTAAAGGAAAAAGGCGATTACTCCGTCGATATTACTTCGCTGTTCAAAGAGATAATAAGAAATAAAGGAATAAAAGATGCCAAATACTCGGTGAATAACAGCTTCTTAATTAAATGTGATACGCAAGACACAAACATCATCTTTCCCTCCGGCGACAATGGGCTGTTTTCACCGTTTCTGGAGGTGATAATGCAACAGTGAAGTCATCTTACATGAGAAAGGTGGGATGTGTGAACTGTATCTACACAAAATTGGAAGGAATCGCCATAATATTCTTGATTCTTTCGCAGAAATCTATTATACTATGAGAGGATGAACAAAATGAAACGTCTAAAAAAATTCAGGCTCCGTGCGCTTGCTTTTACCCTTTGCGCAGCAATACTATTGGGTTCGGTGAGTGCGTCGGCAACGTCATTGAAAGAGGACGCGAACTGGCAGGCGAAGCATAGCGAATGGACACCGGAAGAAGCCGCGATTGACATTCCCAATACCGCTGGCGATTTAACCAACGAACAATTGCAAAACGCCGTGCTTTCTTCCGAAAACACCCCTGAAATCGTAACGGACGAAGTTATAGTAGAAAATAACCATGTCAACCGCCTTTGGGAGCAGGAACCTAACGACAACACCATCATCTTCCAGAACAAAGACGGCTCAAAAACAGCGTACTTCTATTCGCGCCCTGTAAAGTACACGGACGCGAATGGCGAGAAACACTATAAACGCAGCACGCTGGTCAGCACAGTGGACAACACAAAATATGCAGAGGATTATGGGTACGTCAATGCCTGCAACGACATAAAGACATATTATCCAAGCAGTATCCGTCCTGAAAAGGGCATGGTACTGGAAACTCCGAACTTGACCGTAGAGCTTTCTCCGCTGTCAACTACGGAAAAGCGGTATGTTTTGTCCGACGGACGGGAACTGACCCCTGCGGAGTATGAGGCGCAAGCCGCAGTTACGGGATTTGCGGAGCCAGAGGCTGCCTCAATAACAGATGCCGCCGAAATCCGTGAAACGGTGCGGCAGGCCGGAACAGCCGCCGCGCAAAAAGGGCAGATTCAGGAAATCGGAAGCCGCACAAAGGATACGGTGCAGTACAAAGGTGTATTCGGAAGCAAAACATCCATCCGCTACTCCTCCACTTTTGAGGGATTCAAAGAAGACATCATCCTTGATGAAAACATCGGCGTCAATGAGTTCAAATTCCGGCTAAAAACAAATGGGCTGAGCCTTGTTAACACAGGTGACGGAAATTACTGTTTGGCTAATCCGCTGTCCGGAAAAGTTATGGCAGCTGTCGGGGATTTGGTGGTTACAGACAGTAAGCCGCAGCCCGATCCGAAAGCTCCAACAAAAGAGGACGCATTAAAAGAAACGTCCGAACAGCCTGAAAATGAAACTGCATTTGCCGAAGTTCAATACGCACACCATTATGAAGCGGAAACGGTAACGCCGGAACAGGAATACATCCTGACAGTTGTTGTGGATGAAGCCTACCTGAACAGCCCGGAAACGGTCTATCCGGTATATGTTGACCCGACCATGACGGTGATGGGATCCGGTGATGTGGAGGATGTATCGATCTATTCCAACATCAAT
>DOWI01000086.1:1253-2942 GCA_003519645.1 Oscillospiraceae bacterium | reverse complement strand
AACTGTGCCACACCCAGTGTTCATGCCATACCCAATGAGCGTGCCAATGCGCGCTCCACACGCCCCAGGACCGGGAAGTCATCTCCGAACGATGCGTGACAGAGGTAGGAATGATAAAACTGTCGTTGCGGTCCGTGGCTTTCGGATCGGGCGGCTCGTGATTGTCCAGCGATACCACTTTGGCGTGAATCGTACTGGCGCTGAGGGACCCCTTGTTGGAACTCACATTGATGTCTATTGACTGCGGGGAGGAAGGAGTATGCCATTTAACCCACACCACTTGACTTTCTTCCTCTGGGATCACGATATTACTGACCGTGTATTTACTCCCTTTGATGCTAAACGTAACCTTCGCCGGGCTGTCCGGGTTGATCTCGCTGTTGGCCGTCAAATCAACGGCCGTAATAACATCCGTATTCACCCGGTATTCGTAAGATGCGGTCCCAGGATCATCTTCGTCTTCGTCAGGGGACTCCTTGAATTTTACAATTCCCAAGCCGAGGGAAGAAATGATAGTGGAATCCGACTGTGCTTTGTTCCTGTTGCCGGTAAACTTTGGATATCCCATATCGGCATGTTCCAGAAACATCGACAGCGGCAAATTCTTATGAGATAGATCCTTCATTTTAGCTTTGAGGCCGCCGCTTGCTTTTTGGTCTTAGATAGCCGCTTCCGTTGCGGTCATGGCATATCTCCGGCCGCCAAAGGTAAAATAGGCGATAGGCTCAATCAGCAACTTATAGTTTCCATTGATAAGGGTGGAATATGACGCATTGAAATGCGCTGCAATTCGCTTCAATGTATCCGAAGAACAAAAATATCTTTTTATCGCCGTGATATTTGCGTTGCCATTGTCGGTTATAATGGTTGGTAAACCTTTTTTAGGGACGATGTAATTATATCTTGATTGTGATGGGACAAGGCTTGCACCATTTCTATAATGCAGTTTACTTTTTTTCCCAAAATGCATATAAATATTGCTTTCATTCTTATTTGTCAGATCGATGGGCGTTGTCACCGGCGTATTGTCGCTTGCCCTGACAAGAGTTACCCTTACGCCGTCCTGGCCGGGGTTCCAGAAGTTTCTGCCGGCCTCGCCGTTTCCCATGCCACCGCCGCCATTGTCAAAATTACCATCACCGTCCGCCCATGCGGCGGGGGAAGCAGCAGCAAAAAGGAAAAGCAGGCAAAGCAGAAACGAGAATATTTTTTTCATGCTTTCCTCCTGAAACAAAAGAAGGGTGCAGTACTTAAAGCACTGCACCCTTCCGAATTTATTGAATTTTAAGTTTTAGTCCATGATACCGACTTGTTCGCCGCCGCCCCAATCTCCATTATCAACAGTTCCTTCGCCGCCAGTCGGTTTCTGCCAGCCAAAAACGGGATCATAAAATTCACCAGGGTGTCCGCTGTCGCTGCTGGGCGACTTTTGCGAAGATTTTTTGCTGGACGTATTTCCGGATTTGCTCTTGGATTTCCCGTCCACCACAGGCTTTGAGGTATATTCCGGCGTCTTGTCCTTGTTGGTCAGGGCCGGGGTAGCCTTGGTCTGGTTTCCTTTGCTGTCCGTTCCACCGGCTCCCTCAACTTTGGGTGCCTGAGGTGCCGACGTCGGCTTAGAGGGGGTCGAAGTCAAGGCCGCGCTCCGGGAAGTCTCGGTTTTGGGATCAAAAGCGGCTGCATTCTCGC
>DOWI01000086.1:1022-1200 GCA_003519645.1 Oscillospiraceae bacterium | reverse complement strand
AGTACAGCTATCTTTTTACCCTTCGGGGTAAGCGTAATCTTTTTCATAAGTTTTTCCTCCATTCAATGTCAGCAGCCAGCGGGTATTCACTATCTCAACTTAACCACTTTTGTAAATATTTGTCAAGGGATTGATTCGCATTTAAGAAAGAAACAAAAATAACTCGGACAAAATGTCC
>DOWI01000086.1:0-953 GCA_003519645.1 Oscillospiraceae bacterium | reverse complement strand
ATTTTCCACTCTGTCCATCCGGTCGTCCAGAGAATTGAGCCGGCCGTCCACGGATCCCAGCTTATCATATATGGGCTTTAACAGTTCCGCAATCGCCTGCAAATCGTCTTTGTCTAACATTTTTACCGCCTCCCCTGCGTAGTATTGAGTATATCATTTTAGATAGTCGATTTCAAGAATAAAAATGGGCCTGAATAATTATCTTTCCGGATCGTTGGAACGGCCCCGATTGAGCTTGCGTTGTAAGTCACGATTGTGATTTTTCAGATTTTCAATTTCATCTTGCAAAATCGAATTTTCTCTTAAAAGCTCGATGTTCCGGCTTTGAAGTTGCTTCATCTGATCGTTTACAAATGAAATGGCCTGAATCTGACGCTGAGCGTCCAGCTGCTCTTTCGTGAGATTTTTTTCCAAATTTCTTCGCCTGATGGCTTCTATTGCTATTTGCTTGTCTATTGAATTCACAGAATCCTGTATTTTCTCTGTCTTTGAGATATTTGACTTTATTTCAGAAATAATATTTTCTGCTGTGGATTTTATCTCGGAAAAAATGCTGGTAAGCTTGTCGATAATATTCTGATGTTCTTTCTGTAAGACCTCTTGATGTCCCTTTGAAGAATAAATGTCTTTTATAACAGCAGACAAAATAGCAAGCACGCCAAGGATCAACGTAATTGTTTGAGCCAGGTTCATGATCGTACTCCAATCATATGTCATATTTTCCCTCCTNNTCAATTCCTTTCTGATATCGCATTTAAAACTAGTGAACTTGAAAATGAATCAAAGTATGCTATAATGAAACAAAAACAGAGGTGATCCATTTTGCCGCGTGGTCAAAAGAAAGCTCCCCTTGATGTAATCAATGAGCAGTTGGCGAAGGTCGATTCTCAAATTGAGAACCATCAGGAAAAAATCAATAACCTCAAGAGCCAAAAGAATGATCTATTAAAACA
>DOWI01000356.1:8233-8456 GCA_003519645.1 Oscillospiraceae bacterium | reverse complement strand
CTAAGAAATAATAACATTAACAAACGAAAAGGAGATGATTTAAATGAAAACAAGAAAAACATTAGCAGTTATTCTTACATGTATCGTAGTTCTCGCTGCCTTTGCAGGTTGTGCGAAGAAAAGCGGATTTGACGCGGACAGTGCTATTACAGTAATATCCCGGGAAGATGGCTCCGGTACACGCGGTGCTTTTGTTGAATTGTTCGGTATCGAACAAAAGGAC
>DOWI01000356.1:351-8169 GCA_003519645.1 Oscillospiraceae bacterium | reverse complement strand
AATGATAGTGTTAAGGCGCTGAAAATTGATGGTGCTGAGGCAACTGTCGAAAACATCAAAAATGGCAGTTATAAAATTTCTCGCCCCTTTAACATTGCCACAAAAGAGAACGTATCCGAAGTAGCAAAGGATTTTGTTGACTTTATATTATCCGAAGACGGACAAAAAATTGTGGAACAAAACGGATATATTTCTGCATTAGATGCAAGTGCTTATAACGGAACAAGACCGTCGGGTAAAATAACAATTGCAGGCTCGTCATCGGTTACCCCCGTGATGGAAAAGCTGAGGGAAGCGTATCTGGCTATCAACACAAACGCTACCATTGAAATCAATCAAAGCGACTCCACCACCGGCGTAAACAGTGTTATCAATGATATTTGCGATATTGGTATGGCAAGTCGTGAGTTGAAAGACAGTGAACTTTCCAGTGGGATTACCCCTACCGTCATTGCGTTGGATGGCATTGCTGTCATTGTAAACAATAAAAATACTGTAGACAATCTAACGGTGGAGCAGGTAAGAAAAATATATATGGGTGACGTCACCAAGTGGTCTGACGTAATTGAGTAAAACAAACAGCGAATGGCTAAAAGTCGTTCGCTATTACGGCATAATGGAGGCTATTGATGAAAAGAAATAAGGTTAAAGAGCAATGTATGCATGTTGTTTTTCTACTATCGGCCTGTATATCCATACTCGCTGTTGCTCTTATTTGTATCTTTATATTTATAAACGGTATTCCCGCCATGACAGAAATAGGGGTATTTAAGTTTTTATCCGGGACACATTGGAGACCGTCAAACGATGTTTATGGCATATTCCCCATGATACTCGGCAGCCTATACGTGACAGCCGGTGCCATTATGATTGGTGTACCTATCGGAATACTGACGGCGGTATTTATGGCCCGCTTCTGCCCAAAAAAGCTGTATAAAATACTCAAACCGGCCATTGATTTACTGGCCGGTATTCCCTCTGTTGTATATGGTTTTTTTGGACTTATGGTAATTGTACCATTAATTCGTGATTATCTTGGGGGTAGCGGCTCAAGTATGTTAGCTGCTTCTATTGTTCTGGGTATTATGATACTTCCCACTGTAATCAGCGTATCCGAGGCAGCCATACGGGCAGTTCCTGAAAGCTATTATGAAGGGGCACTGGCTTTAGGGGCGACTCATGAAAGAAGCGTTTTTTTCATAGTGGTTCCGGCGGCAAAATCCGGCATTTTGGCAGGAGTTATTCTCGGAATAGGACGCGCCGTAGGTGAAACAATGGCGGTTGTTATGGTAGCAGGTAATCAAGCAATCATTCCATCAGGTGTTCTGAAGGGATTAAGAACACTGACAGCAAATATAGTGCTTGAAATGGGATATGCTGCTGATTTGCACAGGGGCGCCTTAATCGCAACGGCAGTTGTATTATTTGTTTTTATACTTATTATTAATCTTACCTTCTCAATAATCAAAAGGAGGTCTAAGATTTGAGAATATTTAGCAAATCAAAACTACAATCAATAGTGCTAAGATGCGCTGTTTATCTTTCAGCCATATTAACCGCAGGTACACTGCTCTGTCTTGTAGTTTATATTTTAATAAAAGGTATTCCGCACCTGTCTATTGATCTGTTTAGCTTTAATTATACTTCCGAAAATGTATCTTTGTTTCCGGCTCTTATTAATACAATTACAATAACCTTGCTNNCTGCTCATAGCTGTTCCCCTCGGTATATTTTCGGCGCTTTATCTCGTTGAATATGCAAAACGCGGAAACAAGATTGTTGGCGTGGTCAGAATAACAGCTGAAACATTGGCGGGAATTCCGTCGATTGTGTATGGTTTATTTGGATTTTTGCTCTTTGTGAACACTCTCGGATTTGGATATTCTCTGCTGGCCGGCGCTTTAACCTTGGCCATCATGATATTGCCTGTAATTATGCGGACAACAGAAGAAGCGCTAATCAGTGTTCCCGATTCATATCGTGAGGGAAGCTTTGGTCTTGGTGCAGGAAAGCTGCGTACTATTTTTAAAATAGTTTTACCTTCTGCTATGCCTGGTATTCTTGCGGGAATTGTATTGTCGGTAGGACGAATTGTGGGAGAAACCGCTGCACTTATATACACTGCCGGATCAGTAGCTCAAATCCCGGATAATTTAATGGGTTCAGGCAGAACACTTTCGATTCACTTATATGCACTATGGACAGAAGGGTTAAATACTGAGCAGTCCTATGCTACTGCGGTAGTGCTTCTTTTTATTGTAATCGGACTAAATGCGCTTTCTGCCTTTGTTGCAAAAAGGTTAGGGAAAGGAAAAGTGTGATGAATAAATTTAAGATACAGAATTTAAACTTATATTATGAAAGCTTTCAGGCATTAAAAAATATTCATATGAATATCCCCGCGAATGAAATTACCGCACTGATTGGACCGTCGGGTTGCGGTAAATCAACATTATTAAAAACTCTTAACCGTATGAATGATCTCNNTAGTGGAAGGCTGTAAGATTGAAGGCAAGGTTTTTCTCGATGAAATGAATATCTATGATAATATTGATGTTAATCTATTGCGCAAACGGGTGGGCATGGTATTTCAAAAGCCAAATCCTTTTCCTATGAGCGTTTATGATAACATAGCCTATGGTCCGAGGACACATGGGGTTAAATCAAAAGCAAAGCTTAATGATATTGTTGAGCGCTCACTTACTGACGCTGCCATTTGGGATGAGCTTAAAGATAGATTAAAGAAAAGTGCACTTAGTCTTTCGGGTGGACAGCAGCAAAGGCTTTGTATTGCGAGGGCATTAGCAGTAGAGCCTGAGGTTCTTTTAATGGACGAGCCTACAAGTGCGTTGGACCCAATCTCGACAAGTAAGATAGAAGACCTTGCGCTGGAACTTAAAAAGAAATATACTATAGTTATAGTTACACATAATATGCAGCAAGCCACCCGTATTTCTGACAAAACTGCATTTTTTCTTCTGGGAGAGATGATAGAGATGGATGATACCGAAAAACTCTTTGCAAATCCTAGTGACAAGCGGACAGAGGATTATATTACGGGGAGGTTTGGATGATGAGAAATAGGTTTGATACTCAACTTGATATTCTTAATAACAGCTTAATTTCCATGGGTGCTCTTTGCGAGAATGCAATCTCAGGTGCTGTTAAAGCACTACTTGATAATGATATGTCGCTGAGCAAAAAGGTTTTAGCAACCGAAGCCGAGATCGATCAGAAAGAAAAGGATATTGAAAGTCTCTGCCTAAAGCTACTTCTGCAGCAGCATCCGGTAGCAGGTGATTTGCGTCTTATTTCCGCTGCTCTAAAAATGATTACAGATATGGAGCGCATCGGTGATCAGGCAGCAGATATTGCTGAGATTGTGGCATATGTTGATCTAACTGACAATATAAACAAATTGCATATTTCGGATATGGCCACGGCTACTATAAAAATGGTTACCGATAGGATAGACGCATTTGTTAAGCGCGATTTAAAGCTTGCAGAAGAAGTTATTGCCTACGATGATGTTGTGGATGAACTGTTTTGTAAAATCAAAAAAGATGTTATTTCTCTGATAACTAACAACCAAAAAGATGGTGAACAATTTGTTGATATCATTATGATTGCAAAATACCTTGAAAGAATTGGAGACCATGCAACCAATATTGCTGAATGGGTAGTCTTTTCAATTACCGGAGAGCACAAGGAGCAATAATATGATTTATTATGTTGAGGATGACAAGAGCATTCGTGAGCTAGTTGTTTATACATTGCAAAATACGGGCTTTAAGGCTGTAGGATTTGAAAATGGCGAAAAGTTTTTCAACTCCCTTCAAAACACAAAGCCTAAACTCATTTTGCTGGATATCATGCTGCCCGGCGACGATGGTATGAAAATTCTAAAACGGTTGCGTTCTGACATGGCAACCAAAAAGATACCCGTTATTATGATTACGGCAAAAGGGTCCGAATACGACAAGGTAATGGGTCTGGATTCGGGTGCAGACGACTATATAACAAAACCATTTGGTATGATGGAGCTTATTTCACGAATAAAAGCGCTACTTCGCCGATCCGACAATATAGCCGATGAAACCGATGAATATAGCTATAGCTCTGTCGTCGTCAACACCCGCAAACACAGCGTAACAGTAAATGACAAGGTTGTAGATTTAACACTCAAAGAGTTTGAATTGCTAGCACTTTTAATGAAAAATGTCGGAGCTGTTTTAACCAGAGATATGTTGCTTGAAAACATATGGGGATATGACTTTGACGGTGAAACCAGAACCGTCGATGTACATATCCGAACTTTAAGGCAAAAGCTCGGGGATGAAGGTAACATTATTGAGACTGTACGTGGTGTAGGATATAGAATAGGAGGGGCAAATAAATGAGAAAGCGGATTTTCCGTAGTATTTGCCTCGCCTGTTTTATTACCCTTTTATTAACGTTAACATTTATTATTAGTGTAATTTATAATAACTTAACCAAGGAGTTAAAAAAGGAAGTAATAAACCATACCATTTTTATTAGTAAAGCCATTGAGCTAAATGCGGATAGCCATATGCCATATATCACCGCTGTTGGCAAAGAAAGCGAAAACCGCATCTCCCTAATTTCTCCGGATGGTACGGTACTATACGACAGCTTTGTACCAGTTGAAAATTTAGAAAATCACGGTGACAGACCTGAAATAAAATCTTCTATATTAAACGGAACGGGAGAAGCTACTCGTCTATCGGATACTTTAGGTGAAAAAACATATTATTATGCTGTAAAGCTTAGCAACGGTAATATACTAAGGGTTGCTGCAACCAGCAAAAGTGCTTTTGGGCTTGTCAAAAGCGCCGTGCTTTGGATAGAGTTCATCGCTATTGCAATTCTTGTGTTAGCGGTAATCATTGCTAGAGTGATTACCGACTTAATAATTAAACCGATAAATAATCTTAATTTAAATGACCCCCTCTCCAACTGCACTTATGAGGAACTGGCGCCTCTTCTATCAAGACTCGAAAAGCAAAACCAAAAGATATTGGTCCAGGTAAAAAAGCTAACTTCACAGCAACAAGAATTTGAGTATATAACCGGCAATATGAAGGAAGGGCTTGTTTTTCTCGGCGAAAATGGCACCGTTCTGTTTGAAAACAACAGCTCAAAACAGGTTTTAGGCGATGCTGTGGGGAAATCGTATTTAGAATTGCACCGGGATGTGCAGTATATAAAAGCCATTGATTCAGCCCTTGCAGGAAAATCCTTGAGGGTAAAAATAAACAAAGACGGCAAGATGTATGAGCTATCTGCCAATCCGGTGGAGGGCAAATCCAATGCCTATGCCGCTGTTTTATTTATAGTTGATATTACTGCTAAGGAGAACGCGGAGAAAATTCGCCGTGAGTTTTCGGCAAATGTTTCTCATGAACTTAAAACACCCTTGACCTCTATTATGGGCTATGCGGAAATCATAGAAAATGGAATCGCTAAACAAGAGGATATGCCGAGCTTTGCCAATTCTATTTATGACGAAGCCAGCCGCTTGCTGGTTTTGATTGAGGATATTCTCAAATTATCAAGAATGGATGAAGGGGATTTGCATTAGGAGTTTGCAGAGGTAAATCTCTCTGAGCTGTGTGAATCTGTTATAAAAAACTTATCTGAAAAAGCAAAAATAAAAAACATTAAAATCGACTATTCGAGCAATACTTCTTTAGTTTATGGCATAAAGCCTATGCTTTATGAAATGGTTTACAATTTAATTGATAACGCTATTATTTATAATAAGGATAACGGAAGCATTAAGATGGCGCTGCTAAATGAAAATAACAAAACAAAATTATCTGTTTCTGATACGGGTATAGGCATTGCACCGCAACACCATGACCGTATCTTCGAGCGATTTTACCGGGTTGATAAAAGCCATTCGAAGGAAACCGGCGGCACCGGGTTAGGGCTAGCGATCGTTAAACATTCCGCCATGCTTCACAGAGCGAATATCGATCTTAAAAGTCAGGAAGGCAAGGGAACGACGATAACAATTGATTTTCCAAGCATTTAGTCGGCAGTATTGCTCTTAAAAAAACCTTTGATTCTTGAATGGCATTAGGTAAGTAGTCGGTTAAATCTCTTATCTCCAAAATTAACCTTAAAAAAGTATCATCATCTACAATTCTAGGCATGCCATTTTCTATCCGGATTATTTCATCTTCGGGCTTGTTTTTTGTTGAGGTAACAAGAGGCGGTTGTAACCCTGTTCCGATTGCAGAAGAAGATAAAACTGTAAACAACACCAGCATTACAATCTCCAAAGAGTTTTTAACCCCGTCAAAAGATATATTTGCTAACTGAAGGATTAAGTAAGGGATGAATTTATAGGAGAGGTTTAGAAGTTATGAAAGAAACTGTTGAAATAAGCGGCATGACATGCGCTGCTTGTGCTAAAAGAATCGAAAAAGCAGTTGGTAAATTAGACGGCGTATCTAATGCATCGGTTAATTTCGCAACCGAAAAATTATCGATTGAATTTGACAATCACAGCTCTACCATGCCTAAAATAAAAGAAACAATTGAAAAGGTTGGTTACGGAGTTATTGAAGAAGCAAAAAGCAATAGTGTTACAATGCCGATTGGAGGTATGACGTGCGCTGCTTGTGCCCAGAGAATTGAAAAAGCATTGAAAAAAACAGATGGGGTTCTTCATGCTTCTGTTAATTTTGCAACCGAAAAGGCAACAGTAGAATATGATTCTTCTGTAACGCGACTATCCGGAATTAAACAGGTAATTGAAAAGACCGGATATAGTGCTTTAAATATTGAGAAAGAAAACACAGTTGATGAGGATAAGATAAGAAAGGAAAAAGAAATTCGTACTCTTTGGATAAAGTTTATTATATCGGCAGCTTTTGCGGCTCCGCTTTTGTACCTTGCAATGGCTCCGATGATTCCCTGGATTAAACTTCCCATCCCCGGTTTTCTTGATCCAATGCATTATCCCCTTGCCTTTGCAGTAACGCAAATCATATTAGTTACACCAATTATCATAGCCGGATACAAGTTCTATACAGTGGGCTTTAAAGCACTGTTTCAGCGAAGCCCTAATATGGATTCGCTGATTGCAATAGGCACCTCAGCAGCTATTCTTTACAGCTTGTATACTACTTATCGAATTGCGGGCGGTGATTTTGATGCTGTTCATGAAGGCTTATATTTTGAATCTGCCGGTGTCATTATTGCATTAATATTGCTTGGCAAATCACTCGAGGCTGTTTCAAAAGGCAAAACATCAGAGGCTATTAAGAAACTGATGGGACTTGCCCCGAAGACTGCAATCGTAATACATGACGAAAAAGAAATTGAAGTGCCGATTGATGAAGTAGAAATCGGTGATATTATCTTAGTAAAACCCGGCGATAAAATCCCGGTAGACGGTGAGGTTGTAGAAGGGCATACATCAATAGACGAATCTATGCTTACCGGCGAAAGCATGCCAATCGATAAAAAAGCCGGTGACAAGGTATATGCCGCCAGCATTAACAAAAATGGTATGATTAAATTTAAAGCGACTAAGGTTGGTGGTGATACCGCCTTGGCACAAATCATCAAGTTAGTCGAAGATGCGCAAGGCTCAAAGGCCCCTATCGCACAAATGGCTGATATAGTATCCGGTTATTTTGTCCCCATCGTCGTTGTAATAGCGATACTTTCATTTGCGGCATGGATGATTGCGGGCCAGACATTGGTATTTGCACTTACAATTTTTATTTCAATATTAGTTATCGCGTGTCCCTGTGCACTCGGTCTTGCCACCCCTACCGCCAT
>DOWI01000356.1:0-285 GCA_003519645.1 Oscillospiraceae bacterium | reverse complement strand
CGGCAGCTTCCGGTGAAAAAGGATCAGAGCATCCTCTTGGTGAAGCTATTATAAGAGGCGCCGAAAAGGAAAATCTTGAGTTCTTAAAGGTAAATAATTTTGAGGCTATTCCTGGTCATGGTATTGAGGTTGATATTGATGGTATTAGCACATTAATAGGCAACAGAAAACTGATGGATGAAAGAAACATCTCTCTCGGGGATCTTACATCAGATTCCGACAGACTTGCAAGTGAGGGCAAAACGCCGATGTATATTGCCATGAACAACAAAATATCAGGTATTA
>DOWI01000138.1:10514-13449 GCA_003519645.1 Oscillospiraceae bacterium | reverse complement strand
GGAATCGGAGAAGAAAAGACAATCAACGTCGGCTCGGAATAGCGCGGAGGAAGGACGGGTTTTCACTTTGATCGTCTCCCAGCTAGGATTTAATGGCTTCCGCAATCTGGTGACAGGCACCATAGAGCCGGTCCCGGATGTGAATATATTATATGGCAGGAATGCGCAGGGAAAAACCAATTTATTGGAAGCGCTGTGGTTTTTTACCGGCGGACGGAGTTTCAGAGGTGCAAAAGACACCGAGACAGTGGCGTTTGGACAGGATGAGGCAAGGCTTACACTTGATTTTTTTGCAGAAGAGCGAACACAGCAGGCCGAAATTCTGATTAATAGAAGGAAATCTGCTTCACTCGGAGGCATCCCTCTTTCCTCGGCATCAAAGCTTGCCGGCCACTTCTGTGCGGTTGTTTTTTCTCCTGTGCATCTCTCTTTGATTAAGGATGGTCCTGAAGGACGCCGCAAATTTCTTGATGCGGCTTACTGTCAGTTAAGACCGGGCTATATTCGGATCCTTTCGGATTTTCATCGTGCGCTGTTTCAAAGAAATGCGCTGCTGAAAACCATTAGAAAAGGCGGCTCTGTGCAAGACCTAAAAATATGGGACGAGCAGCTTGCGCTGACAGGCGCACAGGTTTTTACCGCCAGAACCGCATATATCAGAAGGCTGGCTCCCGCTACAAAGGAAATCTATTCGGGCATTTCGGGAGGCGGAGAAAGCTTCTCCCTTCGCTATTGCTCCCAGACGGGGGATGAAACCACCGGTTACAAGGAGGCATATAAACAGCTTTTGCTTTTGCTGGAGCAAAGCGCACCCAACGATATTGCGGCGGGCTTCTCAACCGTCGGCCCCCATCGGGATGATATCATGGTTGAAATAGAAGGTCAGTCAGCACGTTCCTTTGCTTCTCAAGGACAACAGCGTTCTGCGGTGCTTGCATTAAAACTGGCGGAAGCCTCGGTGCTTCGTGAAGTAACGGGGGAGCAACCGGTCGCCTTGCTTGATGACGTAATGAGCGAGCTTGACACCTCCAGACAGGATTATGTTCTGAATCATATCAGCGGCTGGCAGGTGTTTCTGACATGCTGTGATCCCTCTCCGGTTTTAAGGCTGACGGGCGGAAAGGTATTTCACGTGGAACAAGGGCGTATCAGCCATCAGATTCCGAAAGGAGAATAGCGGTGTATCTTCATCTCGGACAGGAAACGGTAGTAAGACAGAGTGATATAATCGGCATTTTTGATATGGATAAGTCAACAATTTCAAAACATTCAAGACAGTTTCTTGCTGATGCTCAAAAGGGCGGACGCGTTTTTAATGTTTCGGATGATCTTCCCAAGACCTATGTGGTTTGTGTGGACAGGGAAGGAACCGAAACGGTATATATTTCACAGATATCTTCGGCCACACTGCGCCGAAGGGCAGAATTTATAAAAAGCTTGTCCAACATCCTGCCGGAAAAACAGGGAAGCTTCAGATAAATAATATCTATGCAAGATTGATCTCAACTATGACAATGAATATACGGAGGTATTGTCCATGGAAACCGAATTTGACAATGGCGTAAATCATCCGGGTACACCCACTTATGATGAAAGCCAAATACAGGTTTTGGAGGGGTTGGAAGCAGTCCGGAAAAGACCGGGTATGTATATCGGCTCAACCNNAGGGCTGCATCACCTGGTGTATGAAATCGTCGACAATTCGATTGACGAGGCGTTGGCGGGATATTGCACCAATATTGACGTGGATATTCTTCCGGAAAACATTATTTCGGTTCGTGACAACGGACGCGGAATTCCGGTGGGCATAAACGAAAATCAGGGAATTCCCGCTGTTACTGTGGTACTCACCGTCCTGCACGCAGGCGGCAAGTTCGGCGGCAGCGGTTATAAGGTGTCGGGCGGTTTGCACGGCGTGGGTTCGTCTGTCGTAAATGCGCTGTCTGAATGGCTGGAGGTTGAGATTTCTCGGGAAGGCAAGGTATATCACCAGCGTTTTGAGCGTGGTAAGGCGGTTACAGAACTCACCGTAATCGGCGAATCTCAGCAGGACGGAACCCTCATTCGGTTTAAATCCGATCCGCAGATTTTCGACGAAACCACCGAATACGAATTTGATGTCCTTCAAAAGCGGCTTCGTGAACAGGCCTTCCTGAATGCCGGACTCAAAATTACCTTAAACGACCTTCGAGACGAGAACGCCCCGATTCGGGAGGAATACTGCTATGAGGGCGGTATCTCCTCCTTTGTGGAGTTTATGAATAAAGCCCGCGGCTATAACCGACTGCATCCCCAAGTCATTCACCTCTCAATTATCGATGGGGACTCTATCGCCGAAGTCGCAATGCAATATAACGACAGCTACAACGAAAATATCGTTTCTTTTGCAAACAACATCCATACGGTTGACGGCGGTACCCATGAAACCAGCTTTAAAACCGCCATCACCAGGATATTCAATGACTACGCTAGAAAACACAATATGCTGAAGGATAACGACAGCAGCCTGAAGGGAGACGACGTTCGCGAAGGGATTACCGCCGTGATTAGCGTCAAGCTGAAGGATGCCCAGTTTGAGGGGCAGACCAAAGCAAAGCTCGGGAACACCTCAATGGGCTCGCTGGTTAACACCCTCTTGAATGAAAAGCTGGTTCCTTTCCTCGAGGAAAATCCCCAGGTAGCAAAGGCAATTCTCGAAAAGTCGATTAACGCATCCCGGGTTAGGGAAGCCGCCCAGCGGGCAAGGGAGCTTGCTCGTAAAAAAAGCGGGCTGGCGTCTACCCGTATGCCCGAAAAGCTTGCCGACTGTATCTGGACCGATGCCGAGCGCACCGAGCTGTACATCGTTGAGGGAGATTCGGCAGGAGGCTCTGCCATTCAGGGGCGAGACCGAAACTTTCAGGCCATTCTTCCTCTTTGGGGAAAGATGCTCAAC
>DOWI01000138.1:0-10495 GCA_003519645.1 Oscillospiraceae bacterium | reverse complement strand
GCCGACGTAGACGGCGCACACATCCGAACCCTTTTGCTTACCTTTTTCTTTCGTTATATGCGGCCGCTTGTGGACGAGGGGCATGTATATATTGCACAGCCCCCGCTTTTCAAGGTATCCAAGGGCAAACAGCATCGTTATGCCTTTTCAGATCAGGAACGGGATAAATATAATGAAGAGCTAGGCGGCAATGCTGATATACAGCGTTACAAAGGTCTTGGTGAAATGGATCCCGAACAGCTTTGGGAAACCACCATGAATCCTGCTTTCCGCACCATGATGAAAGTCGAGCTGGATGACTTGACCGCTACGGATGAAACCTTTACCGTCTTGATGGGCGATAAGGTAGAGCCGCGCCGTGAATTTATTGAAAAGAATGCGAAATATGTGAACAACCTGGATGTTTGATGGTTTATACCTATGGTTGAGAAAAGAGAGGTTGGGGGCTTATGGCATATCAAAATACGCCCAAAGCAGAAATGGTGATTGACCTCACGCCCGAGGAGTACGTCGAGGCATCCCTTCTCGCAGAAAGACAGGGCGGTTATTTACAACCGCTTCCTTTTGTGGTTCTGGTGGCCGCCGGACTGCTGTTTTTCGGTCTCAGGATGCTGAACTGGTTCCAGAGCAACTATCATTCGGTGTTTTTCCCCCTTTTTCTTTGCGTTTGCTGTCCTATTCTTCTTGTTATCTATTTTTACATACTTCCGGCTGCTCTTAAAAGAAGGGCTGCGAAATCCTACCGGACGTATCAGACATTGATGCAAAATCCCACCATACAGCTTTATGCCGATTATGCGTTGACCGAAACCCACAACCTGACGCTTAACGACTCTTATGCACGGATGGCAGGATGTATTGAAACCCCCCGACTTTTTGTTTTGATTAAAGACCGGGAACGTCTGCTGGTCATCCCCAAGCGTTGTATTCCGCAGGAACAATGGGATCAAGTAATCTCTTTTATCCGTCTGGTTTTTGCCCGCCGCCGAAAAGTAATGAAAAGCTGGATTTTTTGAGTGTGGGCAGTTGAATTGCGATACCGTCAGAGGGGCAGAACCTCTAACCGCTAGGCATAATCTATATATCTTTGTAGGGATAGGGCTCTGCTCTATCCGGGGATTCTGATTTTAATTGCCTAATTGAGTTTATGGAGCTGAGTAAATGGATCAACCTAAACAGACATCAACAATATATCTCAGCGTTCTTGTAACAAAAGAGGAGTATAGTGAAGCCGAGGCTTTGAAAAAGCAGAAGCTGCGTTCCCACGTTGCGCCGCTTCTGAACGGTGCAGCGGCTGTTTTTATTATATTGGGCATGGCGGGCATCTTTTTCGGCAGATATATCTCTCTTTCTGTCCCGGCTGCCGCTTGTTTCATTGTACTGGGGATTTTGTTTGCTTGCTATGACGGTTTGATTGCTCCGGTTTTTGACAAAGGCGCCGCCGCCCGTGAATTTATCGAAAAGGAAGACCTGCATTTTGCCACAACCTATGTGTTTGAGGATGACAGAGTAAAGATACAAAACGGTCGTTTAAAAGGCGATATTCCGCTTTCCATGCTGACAAGGTGGAGTGAGACGCCGGGATTATATATCATGGAAATCGGGCGGGAGCTGAGCATGGCGATTCCGAAACGCTTAATGTCGGCCGAAGTTCAAGAAAGTTTGCGGAATATGCTTAAAAAGAATGCGCCGTCGGCAAAAATTAAGTGATTCAAATAATGGAAGAGGGTGATCATGAAATGGATAATCTCAATCAACCGGATGAAAAAATTGAAGAACAAAATCAGATACAAGACCAGCCGGCACCAGAGGATGCTCCCGAACAAGCAGCGTCTGAATGGCTGATGTCATTTCCGGTTGACATTTCTCGGGAAGAATTTGTCCGTTTTAATATGATCGTATCAACCGTAAACGGGCTGTTAAAGATTCGCAAGGGACAGCTGGTGCTCAATGTGGTTCTGGGTGCAATCAGCCTAATGATGCTTTTAAGCGAGATTTACGTATATAGAAAAGTTGATCCCGTTTTGGTTCTGCTGCTGATTTTTATTTTCGGAGCAGGCTGTATGCTGATGTTTGGAGCCAAGGCACATGTTCGTCGTTCTGCCGAGCGCTCCTATGATCGGAGCCGGATGGATGGCCAGTCCTATTACGGGTTGATAAAGGTGTACCCCTTCCGGATAGAAAAGCAAAGCTCCCGTGCATCTGTAAGTATGAACCTCTCAAATGAAACCGTATATATTGAGTCCCATGACATGATGGTTCTGCTGTCGAAGCAAACGCCGGCAATTGTAATTCCTGCCCGATGTGTTACCCAGCAGGATGCAGAATTATTTCGGAAAGTCATTTTTTCGGCTGTTCCGCCGACGCGGCAAAAAATTAATGCCAGACTGATTCCGACAGCGACCCAGCATATAACCCCATCGGAGACCGAAGCCGATCAGACGGCATGGGAGGAAGAAGCCGCCATTCGTATCGAGGTGGATTACACCAAGGAAGAGATTGTAAAAATGGCTTCTGACACCGCCCTTCGGTCGTATATGAAGATACTTCCGTATTACAGCATCATGTCCATGATTGCCGCATTGATGTTCGGCCTGCTGTATAACTTAGGGATAGGAATTGCAATTTACATTCTTATAAACGGCGGATTGTTTGGGTTTCAATTTTTTGGATCAAGGATGCGGGCGGGAAAATTATACGATCATTTCCCCCAAAGCAGAATATCGGTTGCATTCACAGATTTCGGTATACATNNAGAAAGGCCAAACGACGTGGAGTTCTTTTCGCAAACGGTGTTTCTGCGTATCCCCAAACGATGTGTCTCTGACTTCAATGCCCTGAAGGAATTTATTAACAGCAGGATAAACTGAATTGAATCAACATGGCGTATAAACACTTTGTTATACCATGGCGGCACGGTCTCAGCGAGAAAGGATGGTAATAATCATTATGGACGAGCAGATTATACAGGAAAATGCAAAGGTGGTAAGCATTGATCTTGAGAAAGAAATGAAAAAAAGCTTTCTTGATTATTCAATGTCGGTAATTGTTTCCCGAGCACTGCCCGATGTGCGGGACGGGTTGAAGCCGGTTCACCGCCGTATTCTTTATACCATGCACGAAAACAATCTCACCCCCGAAAAGGCATACCGCAAGTGCGCCGATACGGTGGGTTCGGTGCTGGGACGGTATCATCCCCATGGTGATGCCTCGGTTTATGATGCAATGGTGCGAATGGCGCAGGATTTNNTCGACGGCCATGGTAACTTTGGTTCGATTGACGGCCATCCGGCAGCTGCTTACCGTTATACCGAAGCACGAATGAGCAAAATGTCAATCGACATGCTTGCGGATATTGAAAAGGAAACGGTTGATTTTAACAGCAACTATGACGATCGTCTGAAGGAACCTTCGGTTCTGCCTTCCCGTTTTCCTAACCTGCTGGTCAATGGTTCAACCGGAATTGCAGTCGGTATGGCTACCAATATTCCGCCCCACAATCTTCGTGAGGTAATTGACGGAATCTGTCTTTTGATTGACGATCCGGATGTGTCTATGCCGGAAATCATGGACCATATAAAGGGCCCCGATTTTCCGACAGGCGGCATAATCATGGGCTATGCCGGTATCCGCGCAGCCTATGCCACAGGCAGAGGCAAGGTAATTGTCCGCGCCAAGACCGAGATTGAAGAGCATCAGAACGGACGTTTTAGAATTGTAATAACCGAAATTCCGTATATGGTCAATAAGCTGAATCTTGTAAAATCCATTATCACGCTTTCAGATGAAAAGCGGATTGAAGGAATTGCAGATGTTGTAGACCATTCCAGCCGCGAAGGAATGCGGGTTGTAATTGACCTCAAACGTGACGCCAATCCCCAGGTGGTGCTGAATCAGCTTTACACCTACACACAGATGCAGGCCACCTTCGGTGTCATTATGCTGTCACTGGTGGACGGAATCCCCCGTGTCCTTACCCTCAAGGAAATGCTGGAGGAATATATTAAATTCCAGTGTGAGGTAATCACCCGCCGCACCCTGTTTGAGCTGAGAAAAGCCAAAGAACGCGCCCATATATGGGAAGCGCTTAAAACCGCCTGCGATTTTATTGATGAGGTTATCGGCATTATTCGTTCATCAAAGGATGTGCCGCTTGCAAAAGAACGTCTGAAGGAACGCTTTTCATTTGATGATATTCAGGCCGATGCAATTGTAAAGATGCGCCTGGGACAGCTTTCGGGTTTGGAACGGCAAAAGATTGAAGACGAGCTCCATGCCCTTCAGGTTCGGATTGCCGAGCTGGAAGGGATTCTGGCAGACCAGCAAAAGGTGAGGGAGATCGTCAAGGAAGAATGCCTGAAAATGAAGGATAAGTACGGGGACGAGCGCCGTACAGAAATTTCGCCGGTTTCTGGCGAGGTTGATATTGAAGATCTGATTCCGGTTGAAGAAAGCGTGCTTACCCTTACGCATTATGGGTATATTAAACGACAACCGGTGGATGTCTATAAATCCCAAAGACGGGGCGGACGCGGTATCATGGGAATGACGACGCGTGACGAGGACTTTGCAGAAACCATGTTTATTTGTTCAAGCCATGATTATGTCATGTTCTTCACCTCGGCAGGACGGGTGTATCGTCTGAAATGCTATGAGGTGCCCGAAGGCGGCAGGACGGCCAAGGGCATTAACGTAGTCAATCTTCTTCCGCTGGAGAAGGACGAAAAGGTAACCGCAATGATTCATGTTTCGGAATATGAGGATGACAAATACCTTTGCATGGTTACCAAAAGGGGAATTATCAAGCGCACCCGCCTTTCGGCATATACCAACGTTCGTAAAAGCGGATTGATTGCGGTTTCTCTTGATGAGGGTGATGAGCTGACATGGGTACGTATGACCGATGGGCAGCAATCGCTGATTGTCGGGACACGCAAAGGCAAGGCCATTCGGTTTGATGAAAATGACGCTAGGGTTTTGGGACGTACTGCACGCGGTGTTAAAGCAATTGCCCTTGACAAGGGTGATGAAGTCATCGGAATGTCGGTCTGCCATGAAAATGGATTACTTCTTACCGTCAGTGAAACCGGCTTCGGCAGGCTGAGCGAGCTGGATGATTACCGGCTGCAGTCCCGGGGCGGAAAAGGACTGATTAACTATCATACCAAGAAGTTCGGTGATGTAGCTGCCATCAAGGTGGTAGATCCCGGTGACGACATTATTCTGATTTCATCCGACGGAATTATTATCAGAATGCAAGCCAGCGAAATCCGTCTCTGCCACCGTCCCTCCAAGGGGGTTATTGTGATGCGTTTGGAAGAAGACGCCAGGATTGTATCTCTTGCCAGCGCACCCCAGGAGGAGGATGAAGACCAGCCAGAGGAAACGCCGGAGTTGATTCGCTGCGATGAAGGGGATGAAATCCCGGAGGAATCGGATGAAGATGAAGCGGCTAAACCTTTAGAAGAGGAAAAAGAATCGGAAGATCAAGAATAATATCGGGAGCTTTAAAGCATGCTTTATATGCAGGATCCACGCAATAACAAGAAATCAACCCGAATGTTTCAATAGCCGAAAGGGGAGAGCGCTGTGCGCGCCTTGTCAACCTTATCAAAAATTATATTTTGGGCAGCACTGATTGTATATTTGTTTTTCCAAACCATGGCGCTAATCGGAATTACGAGTAGCAACGCCGATTTGGTAAAAGCCGGACAGGCGGATAAAGCTTACAACGTGATTCCTTTGGCGATTGCTTCGGTGATGATGCTTGCCGCGCCGATTTTATTTGCCATATTCAAAAGAAGAAGATATATCGGAATCATTATGGGCATAGTTGCGGCTGCCGTCATGCTGATGGTTGCGCTGGATCTCGGAAGAGCCTTTCCGGTTCATATCGCAAGCAGCGGCGACAACACCGGACTCAGCACAGCAAAGCTGATATGGCGTCATATCGGAATTGCCATTGTTCCGCTTTTTATGGCGGTGGCATGGCTGGCAGAGCGAGCTGCCGATAAAGCGGCAGAGCTGGCTAACAAAGATAAACACGGATTTGATCTTTCGGGTGATCCGCTCTTTAAAGATCTCGAGGGTGGTATCGGAGAACCGCAAGAAGCCCGACGTCTCAAGCGCTCGTTAAGAAAGAGAATGGAAAAGTATAATTCATAAATAAAAGCGGATATTGGAAGATGCCTGCATGCTTCTACTATCCGCTTTTATGTTGCAGCAAGAAATGCACAAGAAAAATATGCATCTTGCTTATTGTTGTCAAAGAGAAACAAATGTGTTATAGTGTTTAATGGATTTGTTGTATTCACAACGACTGGGTTTTCAACCCATGATGGTTGGGTAGATCATATTTAAAGGGGAATTTATTTCATGGCCGGGCATTCTAAATGGAACAATATTAAACGCAAGAAGGAAAAGACAGACAGCCAAAGGGCGAAAATATTCACAAAAATCGGGCGTGAAATTGCTGTGGCTGTAAAAGAAGGCGGAAGCGGCGATCCCGCCAGCAATTCAAAGCTTAAGGATTGCATTGCAAAGGCAAAAGCCAATAATGTACCCAATGAAAATATTGATCGTATCATTAAAAAAGCGGTTGGAGACGGCAACTCAGATAATTACGAAGCCATTCAGTATGAGGGATACGGACCCAGCGGGATTGCCGTAATTGTCGAGACGTTGACCGACAACCGAAATCGAACCGCGGGAGATCTTCGCCATTATTTTGATAAATGCGGCGGGAATCTTGGTATGACCGGCTGTGTCGGCTATTTGTTCAATAAAAAAGGCATTCTCGTCATTGAAGCTGAGGGGCTGGACGAGGATGTGGTTATGGAGGCTGCCTTGGATGCGGGAGCGTCCGATTTTTCGGCAGAGGGTGACGTATTTGAGATTCAAGCCGAGCCGGATACCTTCGCAGCCGTGCGGGACTATCTTGAAGAAAAGGGATATACTTTTGTGTCTGCCCAAGTGGAGCAGGTGCCGGATGTGTACAACACCATTGAGGACCCCGAGCTGGTTGCCAAGATGGAGAAGTTGCTTGAGCTGCTTGACGACAACGATGATGTTCAAAACGTATGGCATAACTGGGAACAGCCCGAAACCGATGAATCGGCTGAATAGGCACACATAGTGATTTTACCATGAGTAATTGAGATATAGTCTAAATATAAAGTGTTGATTGTGTTTGAGTGAAGGGTCGCTGCCCCAAGCGTCCCGGACCATGCGCCGGATGGCGGTTGTCCGGACGGTTGGACGGCGATTTTTCATTTTTATTATTTGCCTGTCGAGGGTTAGCGAGACTGATGAGGTGGAGCCGAGATAAGCCTCCCTCCATGAGGGAGGTGGAACGAGGTGCCGGAGGGAGCTTTTCATCAAATTGTTTGGCTAGTTATAGAGATAACTCGTCTTGTTGTCAAAAGGAAAGGAAAAGGATTCTCAAATGAGCAGGGTAATTGCAGCAATCTCAACAGCGCCGGTCCCGGCAGGGCTTGGCATTATAAGAGTATCGGGAGATGCCGCTCTTGAAGTTGCGGCAAAAATCTTTCGCCCTATCTCAAAATCCCGGAACCTGATCAGCGCTGCCGGGTATACCGCTTTGTACGGCTGGGTTTATGATGATGAGGGGGACATTGACGAGTGCGTGGCACTTGTGTTTCGCGCTCCCCATAGCTATACCGGTGAAAACGTGGTTGAGCTTTCCTGTCATGGCGGCTTATATCTTCTGCAGCGCACCCTTCGTGCGTTATTCCAGGCAGGAGCCGTACCTGCAGAAGCGGGAGAATTTACCCGCCGTGCGTTTATAAACGGAAAGATTGATTTAACAAGGGCAGAAGCTGTCATGGATTTGATTTCGGCAAACGGACGGTTGGCGGCAAAAACCGCACTTGCGGCAAGAGAGGGCGCGCTTTATCAAAAAATGCGGGATGTGTTGGATTCTCTTACGGCGGCGGTTGCCAACATTGCGGCATTTGTTGACTATCCCGACGACGACATTCCCGATCTTGAACCGTCTGCACTACAGCAGGTTTTGGAACATGCGTTGCAGTCGTTGAATGACCTGCTTGTTAAATTTGATGTCGGGAAGATTGTGCGAGAGGGAATTGACACCGTAATTGCCGGAAGACCCAATGTCGGAAAGTCAACCTTAATGAATTTGCTTGCCGGCTGCGAGCGAAGCATTGTAACCTCGGTTGCCGGAACAACCCGAGACATTGTGGAGGAAACCATTCGGCTGGGGGATGTTGTGCTGCGAATTGCAGATACTGCCGGACAAAGAGCCACGGCGGATGAGATTGAGCGCATCGGCGTGCAGCGCGCCCGCCAAAGGATGGAACGTGCTGCATTGGTTCTGGCGGTTTTTGACGGTTCGGAAGAGTTGACCGAGGACGATCTTGAAATTGCGAGAACCGCGGCGGCGCTGACCTCCATTGCCGTTATCAACAAAGCGGACAAAGGATTTATCATAAACCAAGAGTATATAAAAGGATTGTTTGAACATGTAGTAATTCTATCTGCCCAAAGCGGTAAGGGAATTGATGAATTAGAGGCTGCTGTGTGCGACGTCACAGGGATTGCCGCATTGAACGTCTCTGAGCCGATTTTGGCAACCGAGAGACAGCGTGAATGTGCAAGAAAAAGTTTGGATTGTGTAAAAGAAGGGTTGGAGGCATTGAGTATGGGTTACACCTTGGATGCGGTAGGGGTGAGTATTGATGGTGCCATCGGTGCATTGCTGGAGCTGACAGGAGAACGAACCACCGAAGCGGTTGTAGATCAGGTATTTGCACGGTTTTGTGTCGGAAAATAATACAAATTGTATAATGGACAACAACTATACTTACAATATAGAAAGAATGAAGAATCATGAAGTATTTTGCCGGAGCGTATGACGTTGCAGTCATCGGTGCAGGGCATGCCGGTATTGAAGCGGCACTTGCTGCTGCACGTCTAGGCTGCTCAACCGTTATATTCACAATCAATCTTGATTCGGTTGGAAACATGGCCTGCAATCCGTCAATCGGGGGAACCGCTAAGGGACATCTGGTGCGGGAAATAGATGCCCTTGGCGGTGAAATGGGAATTGCAGCCGATGCGACACTGCTGCAATCAAGAATGCTGAACCGCGGCAAAGGGCCGGCGGTTCATTCTCTGCGCGCCCAGATTGACAGGCGGGAATATTCCGGGTATATGAAACACAGACTGGAAGCAACAGAGGGGCTGGATGTTATACAGGCTGAGGTTGTCGGGTTGGAACGGGATGGTAACAACTGGAACCTGCAGACACACCTTGATGGGATGTACACCGCAAAAGCGGTGATTATTGCAACCGGAACCTATTTGAAAGGTAAAATACATGTGGGGGATATCAGCTATGAAAGCGGGCCGGATGGAATGTTTGCGGCAAACTCCTTATCAGAGTCATTATACAGGCTGAACATTTCACTCCGTCGGTTCAAAACCGGAACGCCTGCCCGTGCCCTGAAATCAAGCATTGATTTCAGCAAAATGGAACGACAGCCGGGGGAAGAGCCGGTTGTGCCGTTTTCCTTTGAGACCAGGGAGAAGCTCGAAAATAAGGTGGAGTGCCATATTACATGGACAAGTCCCGAGACAAAAATAGTTGTTCATGAAAATCTTCATCATGCACCCTTATATAGTGGAAAAACCCACTGGATCGGCCCCCGCTATTGCCCCAGCATTGAGGATAAATTTGTTCGCTTCGCCGATAAAGAAAGACATCAGGTTTTTATTGAACCCTGCGGACTGAAAACCGATGAAATGTATCTTCAAGGGCTGTCATCCTCCTTTCCGGTGGAGGTTCAGATGAAGGTGCTTCGTACAGTCTTGGGATTGGAAAAAGTAAAGGTTATGCGTCCTGCCTATGCCATAGAATATGACTGCTGTGATCCCCTGCAGCTCGACGCCACACTGGAATTTATGGAAATACCGGGCTTGTATGGTGCAGGACAGTTTAACGGCAGCTCGGGATATGAGGAGGCCGCCGCCCAAGGACTTGTCGCCGGTGTGAATGCTGCCCTGAAAATTCAGGGTCGTCCTCCCATGATTCTTGATCGCGCATCCAGCTATATCGGAACGCTGATTGATGATCTGGTTACAAAAGGCTGCGCCGATCCCTATAGAATGATGACGTCAAGATCCGAATATCGACTTGTTCTCAGGCAGGACAATGCGGATGAAAGACTTACGCCCACCGGAAGAAACGTCGGATTGGTGGATGACTCCCGGTGGGAGCGGTTTTGCCAAAGACAGCAGGAAAAGCAGGCTGAACGACAGAGGCTCCGCAACACCATTTTCCCACCCAGCGAAACACTGAATAGGATTCTTGTTTCATGTGAAACAACGCCGGTTGAAACAGGTGTGCGGTTGGAGGATCTCCTGAAACGTCCGCAGCTCGATTATCAAAAGCTTGAAGCTGTCGATGCCAATCGGCCGGAACTCGATCCGCTGGTTCAGGAGCAGGTGGAAGTCG
>DOWI01000021.1 GCA_003519645.1 Oscillospiraceae bacterium | reverse complement strand
TTGTAAAGTTAAATGAAAGTTGACTGTATGATAATTTTGACTTAAAGCAAAGATAAAATAAGAATTTATCGGTTAGTTATGAATTGCGGATGATTTATATTTGTGGGGGTTGAGTTTATGAATGATTTTACAAAGAAAGATATGGAGGAAGCACTCCGAGCCATAACTTCAATGATTAGCAAGGCTGAGAAAGCAGAAGAAAAATTTGCACAAAGTACTTCTCAGCATACGTTACAAAAGAACATATCTATATGAGAAAAGAGGCGCGAAAAGATGTTGTTCATTAGAGGTCGGTATGAAAAATTGCCAGAATTTTGTCATATTTATCAAAAATCCGTTGACAACTTCGTTTAGGCGAAGTATAATTACACTGTTAAACTGGGTTAATTGGAGGCTGATGAGGTGAACGGATATATAACAGTTCAAGATGCGGCTATAAAATGGGGCGTTACCGACCGACAGGTTCAACTATGGTGTAAATCGGGGAAAATTCCGGGTGCTACCATGCTCAGCCGGATCTGGATTATTCCAGAGGATTCCGAAAGACCAGTGGCTAAAAAAGGAAAGCGATTGTAGGCTAGAAACCATAAATGCGCCAGAGCGCGTTTAACCATCTATTTTGGTAAGAGGAGGTTTTTTGATGATTGCTGCGGAAAGTGTTAGCAAAAGAAAAAAGATAACACAGATTCTTGCCGAAGAAACTGGCGGCAAAAGTTATAAAGCCCATAAATACAGCCTTGATTCGGAGCGTTCCTCTTTAGAATATAGCGAGAGTGAGGACCGAACTTTTTCTTGGAAAAAGCATGGTGAGACCGAGCCTTCGGCGACCTATAAATCACTCGAAACGCTGGCGCGATTTTTGGCTGAGCGTGACGAACAAGTGTTGACATATTTTCTTGATGGCTCTCGCCATGTTTATAAAGTAGACGACATGGCTTATACTCAGTCTGGTAATAGGAGCGTTATTTATCCAACAATTGCAGGACAAGTTGGTGTAGGTATTTGCAAGCGCGAGAATAAGATGATGATTCCAGAAGCGTTGACGCGAGAAATAGTTCTCTCCGTTCCCAGCATTGCAGATCCAAGTGGTAAAGGTGGCTTCTTTGAGGCTTTATCTGTTAAACTTAACGAAAGTAATGAATTAGCCCGAATAAAGCAATGTGGATGGAGATTTGCTACCCCTATTCCATATGAAATAAAGCAAGATGAACGCAAGTTTGAAGACCGTGGAACAGCCCGCATTCAAGATGCAATGATTATACGCGAAAAGGAAATGGTCAAAAAACTTGTGCGAGAAGGGAAACTAAACCAAGATAACTACTTGGTGAAAGACGGCTCTTTAGAGTATCGCTTGACCAAGACTGATAAAGACGATGAAAAGAGCTTCCAGACATTCAGGCAAAACTATAACTGGGTTATCGGACTGTCCAAGTCATTCAATCCAGAAGCTTGCTTTGATAAAGGAAAGGCCAATCCGGGTTTTATTGCTGACCTTCCTCTTTACCATCGCACACCTGTAGCTTATTTTGGTAGTGAAAAAGAGCCACTTGCATTCGCTGTGTGGTATGTTCGATTGAGAGATAAAAGTAAAACAAGAACACCGTTTGATGGTATTCTGAAGGTAGAGAAAATTCTCGTGCGAGAAGATGAAATCAAAAATGGAATGGAAACAGAAACTGTTGACAGACTTAGCGCATTAATAATAAATGAACGAAACCCCACCTGTTATGGTACAGACACACGTTGGGCAAACCATATTTACCCAATTTATCTTACAGAACGATTCGTAAAATCGCAATATCTAAGCCCTGAAAGCTTTCTGCATCTATTTTAAGGAGGAGTCGCAATGGCTAAAAATAAACTTATTGGCAGAGTTCTTGCTACCGAAAAAAGTCCGACCACTATTGATGAATTTTATTTCTGGACAAACTCAGATACCAAAATTAACGCTTTTGATATTGTCAAAGTAGAGCGTAAAGACGGTACAGATACTTTCGGGGTTATTGAGAGCATCTCCCNNGAGCTTTCTTACGAACTTTATCTCAAGCGATTTCGGTGATGTTGATATTTCCGAACCGACTTTTCGTGTTGGGATGAACTATGCTCGCGCTAAGGTCTCCTATAACACAAAAGGCGATTATACTCCTGTACATAATAATTCAAAAGTGTTTCTTGCAAGCCAAGAAGAGATAACGTTTGCACTTGGCTTAGATAAAGTTGACAATCCCCTTGTATGGCGTTCTTTGAAGATGTATGAGGGTACTGAAGATGAGGTTACTCTACCTGTAAAACTGAATGCAAAGTTTTTGCTTGGGTCAGAAGGCGCACATCTCAACATTTCAGGTATCTCAGGTCTTGCCGCAAAAACATCTTATGCTATGTTTCTTATGAAGTCAATTCAAGACACATATGCAAACAATCCAAACGAGGATGACAGTGTCGCGTTTGTTCTTTTCAATGTAAAAGGACGTGACCTGATGGCAATCGACCGCCAAAATGACGAGTTGGATGATGGAACTGTTGAAGAGTATAAAAAACTCAAATTATCGCAAAAACCATTCCGGCAGGTAAAGTATTATATTCCATATTATGATAATAAATCCACAAAGCAAAGCACCTATCTACTGCGTGATGATGTGTCCAGCTATATTGAAAGCAGAAAGCTAAAGAAATTCAAATATGTATATGATGATGACAAGGAAAGCATCGAAATGATGTTTGCCAATGTTGAAGACCCAAATCAAACGATGGAGGCAATCGTAAGCAAAATTATTGACGAGCGGGATACCGATTTCGGTAATCTTAAAACATGGAGCGAATTCTTAGAAACTGTCAGTGAAAATTCGCAAAAGGGTTCGAATGGGTCAAAAGGTGAAATTTCCGTATTAAGCTGGCGCAAATTTAAACGAATTGTCAATAAAGCTATTAAAAATGACGATATGTTTGCCAACAGGGTTGTACCGGGACAAAGCGAATGCCGCCTTGCTGATGAATTAAAGCACATTAAGAAAAACGAAGTCCATGTCATTGATATTGCCAAACTACCCGAGGATAAACAAGCATTTGTTTTCGGTGATGTTGTGAAAACCATATATAACCTGAAGCTGGGTGAATATGATAACGAAGGCGTTGCACCCCCTTCTCGCATCGTCATTTTTATTGATGAGCTTAACAAGTATGCTTCAACTGACGTACCAAAGAGTTCGCCTATACTTCGTCAGATTTTAGATGTGACAGAACGCGGACGTTCTTTAGGTGTTATCTTATTTGGCGCAGAGCAGTTTAGATCTGCTATCCACAAGCGCGTGACTGGAAATTGTGCAACTCACGCATATGGAAGGACAAACTCAATCGAAACTTCTACTGGAGATTACAAAAGCCTTCCTGATACATACCGAAATATGTTGACAAGACTGTCGCAAGGCGAATACTTGATTCAAAATCCCGTATTCCGCTCATTATTGAAGATTAGATTTCCGAAACCTATATATAAACAATTCAAGTAGGAGTATGAGTTATGGCAGAATATGCTTTCGGCGCAAACATTATAGAGAATTTACTAACGGGGATGTACCAAGATTCTAAGGTTATCTACCGTGAATATATTCAAAATGCTTGCGACCAAATTGATAAAGCTGAAAAACTTGGGATTTTACAACCCCGAAATCTCCACAACAAATACCCCGATTTAGGTCAGGGTGTTGTTGATGTTTGGCTAAAACCCGAAGAGCGGTACATAGTGATTGAAGATAACGCCACTGGGATTAAAGCTGAGGAATTCCAAAGAATACTAGGTAATATCGCTGATTCCGATAAAATCATGGGTCAGGACAAAGGCTTTCGAGGTATTGGAAGGCTCTGTGGGTTGGCTTACTGCAAACGCCTTGTGTTCACTTCTCGGTGGGCTGGTGAAGATATGGTTTCCATCATGTCGTGCGACGCGCTCAAGATGCGCAAGATGATAAATGAAGCTAACACCAAAGTACAGAAACACTCAGCAAGTGATGTTCTCAACGCAATGATCGAGTTCAGCACACGCCCTGTTAACAAAAAAGATGCGGAACACTTTTTCAGGGTCGAATTAATTGATATAAACGAGGAAAATGAGGAACTTTTCGGAGGTAAAGATGAAGATAATCTTGAGCAGCTAACAGATTATCTTTCGTTCGTTGCTCCTATACCTTACCAAGCTAATTTCGTTTATCGTTCAGAGATATATACTCATGCAAAGGAGTTAAATGCCAGAATTGATGAGTATGACATCAGGATTAATGGTGAGCAGATTTTTAAAAAATATAAAACTCATCTGAAGACTGGTAATGGGAGAGACGATGTTTTTGGAGTAGAATTTCACGATTTCTTCGCTGATGATGATTCCTTTATTGGATGGATGTGGTTTGGTAAGACATCCTTTAAAGCTGCAATAAAAGAGGAAGAAATTAGCCGCGGATTGCGACTTCGTAAAGAAAATATTCAAATTGGCGAAGATGATACTTTACGGGATATGTTTACTCGCGATAGACGTGGCAATAGCTATTTTATTGGTGAACTATTTGCTGTTTCGAGAGAATTAATACCGAATTCACAGCGTGATTATTTCAGGGAAAACCCTTCCAGAATTGAGTTCGAGCACAAACTCAAAGACTACTTTAATAATACATTGTATTACATATATTACGAAGGTTCGGACATCAACAGCAGCATTAAGAAGATAAATTCGTATTACGATAAAGCTTCAGAATTTGAAAAGAAAAAAGCGCAAGGCATATTTTTGACCGCCGACGAACAAGAGCGTGAAGAACGCGAGTTGAAAGTAAAAGAACAAGAAGCGGAAAAGGCAAAAAATAATCTTGAGAAAAAACGTGAGGGTGGACGCTCCATATTAACTTCTCAANNGGAAATTAGCACAATCGACATAAATAAAAACTCAGGGAAAGCACTAAATGAACCTCCGCAAGAAAAGGGTGAGCGTTCTGAAGATGAAACTGATGTTGCACCATACAAATCTAATAAAAAGTTTCTTGTGGACACAATGTTCCCCTGTGCCAGCAGAAATGAAAGGAAACTTTTATCGGAGACTCTAGAGAAAATTTTTACTATTATTCAGAAGTCAGCGGACAAAAAAACTTCGGAAAATATTATTAATAAAATTAAGGATGAACTTAGATGAGCCAACGGAAAATCCTTCTCTTAGAACCTAACTATAAAAATAAATACCCCCCCATGGGNNAAATCGCAACTTACTATCGTTGCCGTGGCGACGATGTTCGATTTTATAAAGGTGATCTTAAGGTTTTTGCTGCACGGCTCTTGTTTGAAGAATATTGGGAGAGTATCAATAAAGAGGACTCTTCTGCAGACTATGTGGTTTATAACTTCATTGTCAAGCGAGGGTCTTCAAAGATCATCGAATATATTAAGACAGGCAAGCACGCTCCGCTTGAGATGATAGCGGAGTTTTCACGTGCATCAAGTGAAGCAACGAACGAAACCGTAGACGAAATGACAGGCGAAACGGCAAACAAAATAAAAGAGTGTTCAGTCGAAGATTTACTTTCTGTTTTGTCTGACTATCGTAAGCGTTATAAAAATGGTGATTATCCAAAATTTGATAGAGTTGGGGTTGCAACACTGTTCACTTTCTATTGGAAAGAGACAATCGATACTATTTTATTCGCCAAAAAGCTCTGTAAAAAGAATGGAGCAGTTTATGTTGGTGGTATAGCTTCAAGCCTTGTACCTGATTACATTAAAAGCGAAACAGGTATATATCCTCATGTAGGTTTGTTGAATGAGCCATACACTTACGACGAGGATGAAAAGGGTAATGTTATAATAGATGAATTGCCTTTAGATTATTCGATTCTTGAAGAAATTGATTATCGATTTCCAACAGAAAACGCATATTTTGGTTATATGACTCGTGGTTGTGTTAATCGTTGTGCTTTTTGCGCTGTCCCCAAATTAGAACCGGCTTACTGTAATTATATAGGAATTAAATCGAAAATTCAAAAAGTCGAAGAGTGTTTTGGAGCTAAAAAAGACCTGCTCTTGATGGATAATAATGTTTTTGCATCCGAATGCTTCGACAGAATAATGGATGAAATTAAAGAATGCGGTTTTGCAAAAGGGGCAACCTACATACCCGCAAACGAATATGATATAGCTTACCGCAATTTATGCGAAGGTTTTAACCTTGGTGAAGAAGATGGGCAGAAATTCTACAATGACAGAGCTTATTTTAGGAAGCTAGTAAAAATATATGACGAGATAACCGAGCGGCTTGAGGGTGAGGAGAAAGGAACATTTTTCAGCAAGCGCGAGAAGATGGGATTACTTTATCCCGAAACGGCTACAAAAGAGAACATTATTGCTTTTAATGAAACAGCAAAAACATTTTATGATAAATTATTTAAAAAAAATGAGCGATTGCGTTTTATTGACTTTAATCAAGGATTAGATGGTCGACTTGCAAGCGATGAAAAGATGAAAAAAATCTCTGAAATCGCCATTCGCCCACTTCGCATTGCTTTCGACCACTGGAAAATGAAAGATACTTACGAAGAAGCTGTAAGAACTGCGGCAAAGCATGGTATTTGTGATTTATCGAACTATCTTTTGTATAATTTTCGTGACCACCCCGATGAACTATACGAGCGCATGCGCTTGAATGTAAATTTGTGTGAGGAACTTGGCATTGCAATTTATTCGTTCCCGATGAAATATCATCCAATTGATGACCCGGAATATTTCCGAAACAGAGATTATATCGGGCAACCATATTGGAACAGAAAATTTATCAGAACTGTACAAGCCGTACTTAATTCTACGCACGGAAAAATAGGTAGAGGCAAGACTTTTTTTGAAGCAGCTTTTGGTAAAGACATACAAGAGTTTCATAAAATCCTGTGGATGCCTGAAGCGTTGATTATCCAGCGGTATAAATACGACAAGGAAAAGCGCATTGAATATTATAGGGATAAACCAAATCCCTATGTTAACGTTGACGAAGAAACTGGAGATGCAACTGCTATTTGGTGGGCAAAGTTCAATGCACTTAACAGTGAGCAGCGATATAAGATTGAGCAGATTATTACAGAAAACAAATTTACCGATGACGATATTAATGTCGATGACATGAAAATCCGAGAAGTGCTTATGTTTTATCAGATAAAGCGTGACGAAACATAAATTGTTTGAGAGGAGACGCGAGATGGCTACTTATGCGCGTGAGCAAATTAAATTAGAGGACATTTTATTGGATGTTGATAATCCACGTTTCGCCAGTTACTTTGAACGTATTGGCAAAGATAAAGCAAACGCCACACAGCAAGACATTAAAGACTATTTACAGACATATGAATCTATAAATGTTTTATCTGAAAGAATAAAAGATGTTAAAGGTCTGCACCCGACTGAATTAATAGCTTGCTTAAAAACAGGCGATAAGTATGTTGTTTTAGAAGGAAACCGCCGTGTTTGTGCTTGCAAAGAATTGTATNNAATAATGAATACTATAGGAAACCTGACGAAGCAGAGCTTGTAAAGAACATCGCAGAGTTAGAAGCTGTGGTCTACGAAACAAGGGAACTTGCTCAACCGTATATAAGCGACAAACATATTGATGGCGTGAAAAAATGGGAGTCAATAGAAAAAAGTTGTTACTATTACAGGATGTTTCAGGAAAAGAGGTCGCTGAGCGGTACTGTTCTTGCCGACGAAATAGTTGAAAGTATCGCAAAACAAACTGTTTCAAAGAAAAATGATGTTAGAGATTGTATAATAAAATACGGCTTTTATATGAGCGTTTATGAGGCTTTGGCAACAGAACATTCTCGCGAAGTATTAGCTGATATAAACAGTTTCCTTCCTTTGGTTGACCGCTTTATGAAAATTCTTGTCAGCCAAGATGATGAAGTCGGACTTAACCTTCCTCTCATAGAATTAAATTATGTTGCGCACAAAGGAAAGGAAATACTACTAAAAGAAATATTAAAAATCGTTGGCGAGGCATTTTTAATAAGGAAAATTGAAAATCAATGTGAAAATGGAGAAGCTCACAGAATTAATTCTCAGGAAGTTTATTCCAAACCGCAACAGAAAAAGTTAATAACAGACGATGTGCGGATTCCGGGGCTTTTTGCTCTCATCAAGGAATATAAAAAGATGCCTGAAAATAATACGGATTCGAATAAATCTGATGAAACAGATGATAATGGTCAAAATTCTTCTGATGCAGAACAAAACACCAACAAGGAAGACGAACAAACAAGCGGTTCAGATACAACGCAAGATGGTCTTATTTATGATCCTGTAATTCCATGGAAACCCAAACAGCCCCAAAATAAAACCTTGTTTTTTTCTAAGGAAGAGGGTAAATCATTTGGTCTATCAGATAATAACGATGAAGATGTTAAAATAAAATTTATCATTGCTGAACTGAGCAGATTACCTGTGGATAAATACCCTTACTCCTGTACCTCGTTGTATCGCCTATTGCTCGAAGCGGTAACAAAAAAAGCCTATGATGAAAAACGACCCAAAGAAAATAAAAACTTTCTAACTTATGACAAAAAAAGTTTACCAACTATGCTCAGCAAATTGGCTAAAAACAACGTCTTAAAAATGGTAGAAACTGAACGAGCCAATGTTGTTGAATATGTTGATAAGAAAAGAATAATTGATACGCTAAATAATTATATGCATAATCCAAAGCAGGTCGATACAGAAATAATACTAAACTCATGGATAACCATGAAGGATTATATAAGGGCTTGTCTTACATAACTCGGTCAAACACTCCCTGCGTTATCCATATAACAAGAAATTTTCAAATTTCAATTTACCTGATAAGCCGGTCTGCCATATATAGCAGACCGGCTTATTACATCCCCAGCATTTCTTCATCGTCCTCAAACTCAGACTAGTTTTCCAGATCATCATGCTCTCTTGGTATACAGCCAATCAGAAATTCATCGGTTTTGTCGTTGGCCGTTATTTGAACCTGTGAAAATAAAAGGCTTATAACTGCATCCCGCCATTCTGCTGCCGATCAAGGTATTCATCCATTTCATCGGCATCATATAGAAAATAATCATCGCCACTGTGCTAATAGGAAATATACAGATCACCGTCTTCAGTTTCGACGGGACGCTGTTCAAAGCCTTCACCGAGACCGTCCGAGTTCTGACCGCTGATCCATTCCTTCAGCGCCACCGATTCCTTCTCCGTCAGCGGCTCTTTAAAACGGACATGAATACTGCCGAACAGCTCACCGTTCCTTTGTTCCACATACCAAACAGCAGAGGTAAGTTTTGCTTTAACGCCGTCATTGCCCCAATAATAATGCGCCATATCGTTAAGGTCACGGCGCTGTTCTTTTTGAATCGCTTCGCGAATATCGTATTCGTAATCGACAAGCAGGCTGTTGTCAATCTCGTACAGTTCGCCGTCTTCATCAGGAATCTGAAGCGTCAGCGGACAGTAAAAAGCTTCTTCATATTTTCCAGCAGTGTCTATCATTTTCTTGATATCCCGCAGCAGTTCCTTCGGGCTGCTGTATTGATCATGAATGATGTTTTGTTCAAGTTCGGTTTTAATATGATCATTTGCTGTCATCACCATATTTGCGGTGATATTGGCGTCAGCCAGCGTATCCGATTCTGCGAATATGCGGATCAGGTGATTTCCAATATCGCTGTTGGAGAACAGCTTAACCCTGATCTGATCTTCTTCGTTATCCGTCAGTTTGATTTCCTGCGGTCGCTGATGAATGCCAATGGAAAACAGCTTCATCTGAAAATCCATGAAATCGGTCGGTAAAGGCAAAACCAGAGTATTGTCACTGTTATGAACAAGCGCATTGAGCATACTATATTCCTCCCATCGTCATATCATTCTGACCGAGTATCTCGGAAAGGGTAATGTCATCCTTGATCCCGACATAGCCGTATTCACCGAATTCTCCCACTTGATGTTCACAGGTGTAAGCGCCGAAGGATTCGTAATTATAGAAATCGTCGAGTTCTGCATCATACTGATACTCGCCGGATTCTTTAATCAGGTATTTACCGAGGTCTTCGTTGTACTTAATACCGGGGATATATTCGAAGGAGTCGAGGTTTTGCGCAATTACGGCGCAGGACGGGAAACCTTCGACACCGGCATAAGCACAGGCCGCAATCAGCTTATCNNATATTCCAAGGCGTGATATGGTCTACTTCGCAATCCTCAATGCTGTCCGCGCCTAGCCTGCCTGCCGCCTTTGCGATGGACTCATTATCGCAGGGTAGATATAAATACTCTGTTAGGTCATCGTAAGCGACCGCCACGCAGACCGCACATTCTTCATAATAATATTC
>DOWI01000079.1 GCA_003519645.1 Oscillospiraceae bacterium | reverse complement strand
TCAAAAGGAGAGATGCGCACCAGACGATGCACGCCATTCTCCCCTTTGAGGAATCCATAGGCATTTTCTCCCTCAATCAGGACACTGGCGCTCTTTAATCCGGCTTCTTCACCGTCGAGGTAATCCAACAGCTTGACTTTGAAATTGTGGCGCTCGCCCCAGCGCGTATACATGCGATAAAGCATTTCCGCCCAATCCTGCGCCTCTGTTCCGCCTGCGCCGGCGTGAAAGGTAAGGATTGCATTCCTGGCGTCATATTCCCCAGTCAGCAAAGTCTGCAGGCGCTGCTGCTCCAATTCATTTTCAAATTGCTTGACTTCCTTTTCCGCTTCCGGCAGAAGTNNCTGGCTGCGCAGTTTTTCATAAGCTTCAATTTTATTTTTAAGATGGGCCGAACGCTGTAGAACTTTTTGAGATTTTTCCATATCATCCCAAAATTCCGGTTCGCTTGCTTTCATATCGAGTTCCTCGATCTCATTCCGCATGGCCTTGAGTCCCAGTGCATCTTCCAAATCATTTAAACTGGGAAGAAGCCCCTGAAGTTTCTGCTTGAGTTCTTCAAATTGCAGCATCAGTTTCCATCCTACTTTCTAAAGATATCTGAAAACGGCCGGCTCTTCAGTCACAGACCGCACACCTCATTCATGCCCAAAATACAGGCTGGTCTCCACTGAAAATTCACCTGCCGGACATCTCTTCTTAAAATTTATGAGGTATATATATATTTAATTATATTCTATTTCAAATGAATTGTAAAGGAAATGCCCGGAAGTACAAAATCTACAAAATGGAACCAACCGTAAAATATGAATAGAATAAAAATTTCTTTAGTAAAACTTGCAGTTTTCTTTGAAAGTCTTTACAATAGATAGAAATAGTGCTGTTTTGCACAAATGTTATTTCAACGCGGGAGGAACAACCTTATGACCGACTTTACCGGAGTTAAATGTCCTGTATGCGGGGTACCCTTTCAGCCGGAAGACGATATTGTTGTCTGTCCTGAATGCGGTGCGCCTTATCATCGCGCCTGTTACCAACAGGAAGGGCACTGCATTTTTGAGGACAAACACGGAACAGCTTGGCAATTTCCCGATGAACGCGCCAATCCGTCAGGTGACACTGTGCGCTGCCCAAAATGCGGACATGACAATACTGCTGGTGCTCTTTTCTGTGAACACTGCGGTACTCCCCTTTCCCAACAGGACACCGGCCGTCAAAACAGTGAGCAGCCTTTTAACGATTCTTCCTTCAATCATAAAAGTCCTAATGACCGGCATGCAAACGGCTGGCCTTACAGTCAGGCACCATTTACTTTTGACCCAATGGCAGGTATTGATCCAGATGAAACAATTGATCATGTGAAGGCTGGTGATTTGTGCAAAGTAGTCCAGAGCAACACCACCTATTATCTTCCGGTCTTTATGAATCATGAAAAATTCCGCACCCGCCGGTTTAATTTCGCAGCTCTGATTTTGGGCGGCGGCTGGCTGCTTTACCGCAAAATTTATGCACTTGGCAGTATTATTACATCAGCAGTTCTGGCATTGGAGATTCTCAATCAGTTGTTGAATGTGCAATATATTAATCCCATGATGCTGCAAATTATGAATCAACTTGGAATTTCGAGCACAAGTTCAGTTTCGACTCACCAGTTATATCAAATTGTAAGTGCCATGAATTCCTCGCAGATGCTTTTGTTTTCTCTGGTCAACCTTTGCATTCCCTTGTCTATTTTTGTCACGCACATCATTCTTGGGTTTATTGCAAACAACGTGTATCGAAAGCACTGTGTAAAAACAATTCAACACATTCAGGCAAATGTGTCAAATGAGAGTGAAGCACTAATCAGTTATCAGGAAAAAGGCGGAATCAACACAGTCTTACTCGTTATGGTGCTAATCTGTTATCTGATTGTTTCTAATATTGTAAATTACAATTCTATTTTTTTGCTTTGAAGGTCAAATAATTTTATTATTACAATATTAATTGGGGAGTGAAACCGTATGAAAATCACAAAAGCAGTGATTCCCGCAGCAGGGCTGGGAACCCGTGTCCTGCCTGCCACGAAAAGCATGCCAAAAGAAATGCTGCCTATTGTGGATAAACCGGCTATTCAATATATTGTTGAAGAAGCCGTTCGTTCAGGCATCACAGATATCTTGATTGTAACCAACCGCGGTAAGGGTTTGATTGAAGACCACTTTGACCGTGTGCCGGAGTTAGAAGCGAAGTTGGAAAATGGTGGTGCTGAAAAAGCAGCAATTTTAAAAGAAATCAGAGATATTGCTCATTTAGCAAATTTCTATTTTGTCCGGCAGAAAGAGACGCTTGGTCTTGGACATGCCATCAGCCGCGCACGTTCCTTTGTTGGAAATGAGCCCTTTGCAGTTCTTTATGGCGACGATGTCATCATTGGAAAAGATCCCGCCTGCGGGCAATTGATTCGTGCCTATGAAGAATTCGGGAAAGGTGTGCTGGGCGTTAAAAAAGTTTCTCAAAAAGATATTGGCAAGTATTCTTCTTTAAAAGTAGAGCCCCTGCACGATAATTACTTTACCTGCACCGATATGGTTGAGAAACCCTCCCCTGACAAAGTTTTGAGCTTATACTCCATTCTTGGGCGCTGCATTCTTCCGCCGGAAATCTTCGATATTATTGACCAGACACCCCCCGGAGCCGGCGGAGAAATCCAGCTGACAGATGCCATGTGCACACTGGCCCGTACCAAAGGCATGGTGGCCGTTGACTACACGGGTAAACGATATGACATGGGAAACAAGCTGGGCATTTTGAAAGCCCAAGTAGAAATTGGTCTGCAGCATCCGGAAATCGGGAACGACTTCCGTACTTATTTGAAAGGGATCGCAAAAAATCTTTGATTTTTGGGCTTTACAAAAACAGGTTTGTTCTGTCAGAAAAATCTTGACGGAATGAGCCTGTTTTGATATAATAGCTTTGTTAGTCTTTTGGCTGACACATCCTTGCTCTGGGGAAAGCCCAGGGCCATAAGTCCAAAAGGAGGTGCTTATCGATGGAAAAAACAAAAAATGCTTATGAGACCGTATTCATTCTTTCCAGCAAACTGGACGAGCAGGCTACTGCCGCTCTGGTAACAAAATTTAAGGATTTGATTGCTGAAAATGGAACAGTCGACGGTGTTGACGAATGGGGCAAGCGCAGGCTGGCCTATGAAATCAACAAGGAAACAGAAGGTTACTATGTGCTGATTAATTTCACCAGTGTTCCTTCTTTCACGGCTGAACTGGACCGTGTTTTCAAAATCACGGATGGCGTGATGCGCTCATTGATTATCCGCAAAAATGCCTAATAAGCTGCAGAGAAAGGGACGTAAAAATGCTGAATGTTGTTGTCTTGATGGGTCGGCTGGTTGCGGACCCTGAGTTGCGCCATACGCCGAATAATGTTGCCGTTACAACGATTCGCATTGCTGTAGACCGCAATTATTCAAAAGCCGGTGCCGAAAGACAGACTGACTTCATTGATGTGACGGCATGGCGTCAGACTGCAGAGTTTGTTTGCCGCTATTTCACAAAAGGATCAATGATTGCTGTTCAGGGTTCCCTGCGTGTTGATAATTATACGGACCGCGATGGAAACAAGCGTACCCGCTATGATGTTCAGGCAGATAATGTCAGCTTTTGCGGAAGCAAACGGGAATCTGGAAATTATGAAGAAAATCGTTCTTATCATAATGCCGGAAATACGTCATCTTCTTCCAACAGCAATTCTCAGCAGTCCAGTACACCTGCAGCATCTGCTCCTGCTGCCGCCCCTGCTTATTCAAGTGGAGATACCGGAGATTTTCAGGAGCTTCCCGATGACGACGATTTGCCGTTTTAAAGGGTTTGCTGGCAGAAAAATTTTGATTGCATTCTTCATCAAGGAGGTTTTATAAGTTATGGCTGATAGAGATAATCGCNNTTATTTCAGAGCGCGGTAAAATTCTTCCACGCCGTGTAACAGGTACTTGTGCACGTCATCAGCGTGATTTGACTGTTGCTATCAAGCGTGCACGTCATCTTGCACTGCTTCCCTTCAGCAGCGATTAAGTTACCGTGCTATATTGTTTTTGTTATGAATAGCGCAAAAGCGGAACTGTCCAATGAAAAGTTTGGGCTGTTTTCGCTTTTTTTCATACATTCTATTGATTCGCATAAAATGCAAATAAAAATACAAAACAGCCCTTCATTTTTTAATGAGAGGCTGTTTTACGTTATCCATCAAAACTCAAACCGGATGGATCTGTGCCTGTGCGTCACTGTGCTTGGTATCAATCCCATACTTAGCAGCCGCACGCTTTTTAAAGAAGTCTGTNNGTCCACTGGGCACATTCTTTGCGGAGCTTATCCAGCTCAGGCTCAAGCAAATCTGCCGGACGGCAGGTAATGCGAGGACGGTCCCCAATAATCTTTTTTGCAAAATCTTCGTCAATCGGCATCGGAGTGGTGCCATACTTACCCGCAATCAAATCTTTAAACTCATTGGTACACATTTTATAGCGTTCACCGGTAATGACATTAAAAACAGCCTGCGTACCGACAATCTGAGAAGTCGGGGTAACTAAAGGCGGATAGCCGGCATCTTTGCGGACACGGGGAACTTCCTGCAGAACGGCATCCATCTGGTCGGCCTTCCCTGCTTGTTTCAGTTGGGACAGCAAATTGCTCAGCATACCACCCGGCACTTGATAAAGCAGTGCTTTCGTATTGGTTGCCAAAATGCTTTGATCCAGCAAACCGTCCTCAAAATACTTTTTGCGCAAACCCATAAAATATGTCCGTATATCGCTGAAATCCTTCAAATTCAGCCCCGTGTCATATTCTGTCCCCTGCAAAGCAGCTACCATTGATTCTGTCGGTGCATGGGAAGTGCCCAATGCCAAGGGGGAGATTGCCGTATCAATTCTGTCAGCACCAGCCTCAATACCTTTCAGCAGACACATCGATGCCAGTCCGGAAGTGTAATGGGTATGCAGCTGAATGGGAAGTTTGACAGCTTTTTTCAGCGCCGAAACCAGTTCATAAGTCCTGTACGGAGTCAGCAGGGCAGCCATGTCTTTGATACAGATGGAATCCGCACCGGATTCTTCAATTTGCTTGGCATATTTTACATAGTAATCCGTTGTAAAAACAGGTCCAGTTGTGTAAGAGATTGCGACCTGCACAATGGCGCCCTCTTTTTTAGCTGCCCGAATCGCTGTCTGCAAATTTTTAATGTCATTCAGTGCATCAAAAATACGGATAATATCAATCCCGTTCGCTACGCTGCGCTGGACAAAATACTCGACCACATCATCGGCATAATGACGATAGCCAAGCATATTTTGGCCGCGGAACAACATCTGAAGCTTTGTATTTGGACAATATTTGCGGAGAATACGCAGACGTTCCCACGGGTCCTCATTTAAAAAGCGGAGACAGGCGTCATAGGTTGCACCGCCCCAGCATTCCAGCGAATAATATCCGATTTTATCCAGTTTATCCAGAATTGGCAGCATATCACTCGTTGGCATGCGGGTAGCAATCAAAGACTGCGGTGCATCGCGCAGTGCGACTTCAGTAATCCCAATTTTTTTGGTCATAACCATACCTCCTCAGCGAAGGGAAACGAGAGGTGCAGCCGATTCAACACTCTGACCCTTCGTAACCAGAATGCTGCCGACAACAGCGTCATGCGGAGCCATAATTTCATTCTCCATCTTCATGGCCTCAAGAATCAACAGGACATCGCCTGACTTAACTTTTTGGCCAGACTGTACTTTCACATCCACAATGGTACCGGGCATGGGGCTTTTTACAATTTCCTCATTTCCGGCAGGTTGGTTTGCTGCTGGAGCCACCGATGGTTTTTCTGCCGGAGCAGG
>DOWI01000025.1:5344-8347 GCA_003519645.1 Oscillospiraceae bacterium | reverse complement strand
TATTACAGCAATGGCGATTCAGGCGCTGGCTCCAAACTATGAGGACAGCGATGTAAAAAACGCGGTTGATAAAGCCCTTGCGCTGCTTTCAAAGCGACAGCTTGACAGCGGGGATTATTCAAGCTGGGGTACGAGAAATGGANNGCGCAGGTAATTGCTGCGTTATCTGCGCTGGGTCGGGATTGCCGAACCGATAGCCAATTTATTAAAAAAGGGAAAACCCTGATTGACGGACTGATGAATTATCGGTTGCCCGACGGCAGCTTCAGTCATACGCTTGGCGGCGCTTCAAATAACACAGCCAGCGTACAGGCAATGGTTTCGCTTGTCTCAGCATGGCGCCAATCAAAGGGACTTGGCTCATTCTATCAATTTACAGTCCAGTCGGTTCCGCGTGTAATCCATACTACAACGGGCTCCGGAGGCAGGACAGAACCTGAAGTTACAACCGGAACACAGAGTACCGGAACAGGAAATCAGAGTACATCAGTCACACAGACAACAGTGACCGAATCGGCAAAATCAACAAGCGTATCGGATGTTTCTAATGCGACAACCAAAACCGAAAGCTTACAAAATACTTCACATACAGCAAAATCATCTGCACCGTCACAGGCTGCGAAGCCTTTATACCGTTATAAAGGCTGGGCATATGGCGGTATCTGTTTGCTGGCTTTGCTTCTAATCACACTTCTTTTTATAAAAAAGAAGAATCATATAAAAAACATTTTACTTATAGCCGCTCTCACCGCAGTCGCGCTACTTTCAGTATTTTTTTCAAAAATTCAGTCGGTAGACGAATATTACCTTGTCCACATTGATGATATTCAGCCTGATAGCAAAACGGTATCAATTAGTATTCGCTGCGATACCGTTTTGGGCAAGCAGACAGCAGATTATATTCCGGCAGATGGGAGCATCCTCAAGAAGACGGAATATGTATTGCGTGACAGCGATACGGTTTTTGACCTTCTTATCCGGGCAGCAAAACATAATAAAATTCCGGTGGAATATGATGGCGGGAACTTAACTGCAACGGCTTATATCAAAGGAATCCAGAATTTATACGAATATGATTTTGGCCCCACTTCGGGATGGCTTTACAAGGTGAACGGAGAATTAGAAGGCGTCGGTTGCTCCGACTATGTTCTATCAGATGGTGATGTAATTGAATGGGTATATTCCCTCAATCTCGGAAAGGATGTGGGCGGCAAGTGAGAAGCTTTTCTACTTTTCATCCGGTGTCTTTTCTGATCTACTTCATTTGCGTAATCGTGATTGTTATGTTTGCCGGCAACCCGGTTTTTTATATCCTGTCTTTAATCGGCGCTGTCGGTTTCTACGCGTTTCAAGCAAAGAGACGATTTTGGCACGATTTATTATTTTATATCCTGGCTTTTATTATAATTGCATTGGCAAACCCACTTCTTTCTCATAAAGGCATGACGATATTGTTCTTTTTAAATGACAACCCAATAACCTTTGAAGCGATAGCCTATGGTGTTGCGCTTGCAGCTATGATGATTGCAACCCTTTGCTGGTTCCAATCATTCAGCGTGATTATGACAAGTGACAAGCTGTTTCACCTGTTTGGCAGAGCAGTACCAGGGCTTTCGATTATATTATCATCGGCACTCCGATACATTCCTTTGTTCCGCAGTCAATCCAAAAAGATTATGAATTTGCAAACGGCGATGGGGCTTTATTCAAAAGGCAGCTATATTGATGGTGCTAGCGGCACAATGCGTGTATTCTCAGCCATGGTTACATGGTCGCTTGAAAATGCCATAGATACTGCCGATTCCATGAAAGCCAGGGGCTATGGACAGCCGGGTCGGACATTGTTTTCCATCTTTCGTTTTCGGCTTCGCGACTTGCAACTAATTATAGTTAGTGTCATATTGTTTGCAATTACAATTCTAGGAATCGCCTTCGGCTATTCAGAGTTTTCATTTTACCCCAAGCTCAGTACAATATCAGTGGCACCGGAGGCGATTATATGCTATGCGGCATACGGATTGTTTGCACTCTTGCCCCTACTATACGAGATTAAGGAGAATATCCGATGGATCTATTGCAAGTCGAAAATTTGAGCTTCCAATACCCCAACTGTGCCGATAAATCACTAAACGGCGTTTCATTTACCGTTAAAAGCGGTGATTTTATTGTTGTCTGCGGGGAAACGGGATGCGGCAAAACCACCCTTCTNNGCTATCACCTGCGGGAGAACGAAGCGGCGTTATTTATTTTCAAGGTATCAATCAGGTGGAACTTGACGAGCGCATATCCGCATTTGATATCGGTTTTGTTATGCAAAAGCCTGAAAATCAAATAGTTACCGACAAGGTCTGGCATGAGCTTGCCTTCGGACTTGAGAATATGGGACTGCCAACATCAGTCATTCGCCGCAGAGTCAGTGAAATGTCCAGCTATTTTGGGATTGAGGACTGGTTTTTGCGGGATGTGAACCAGCTTTCCGGCGGTCAAAAGCAGCTTTTAAATCTTGCGGCTGTAATGGTGATGCAGCCGAAACTGCTGATTCTTGATGAGCCAACCTCACAGCTGGATCCGATTGCTGCCTCCGACTTTATTGCCACCCTGCAAAAGCTTAACCGAGAGCTGTCGCTGACAATCATTCTGGTTGAGCATCGTCTCGAGGAGGTTTTGCCTATTGCTGATAAGGTATTGGTGATGAAAAGCGGGATGGTAACACATTACGACACACCTAAAATGGTTGCCGGCTCACTTGAAAAAAACGATCCGATGTCTTATGCAATGCCCTGTGCGGTCAGACTGTATCATCAGCTTGATCGAACCGAGACTTGTCCGTTAACGGTCAAGGAAGGCAGGCGTTTTATTGAAGAAAACTTCAATTCTACAATTAAAAATCTTGCACCAACGCATTATACACACAGAAAAACGGCTGCGCTTGAGCTGAAGGATGTATGGTTCCGCTATCAAAAAGACCTTCCGGATGTGCTCCGCGGGACGTCGCTTACCGTT
>DOWI01000025.1:0-5298 GCA_003519645.1 Oscillospiraceae bacterium | reverse complement strand
AAAAAGATAACAAGCTATAAAAACGGCGAGCTTTATAAAAACAACCTTGCACTTTTGCCCCAGGATGTACAAACCGTTTTCCTCAAAAATACGGTTCGTGAAGATCTTGAAGAAATCAGCGGGGATTTTTCATCTATTCCTTATGATATATCCGCTTATCTTGATCGGCATCCATATGATCTCAGCGGCGGCGAACAGCAGCTTTGTGCACTGGCAAAGATTTTGATGCTGAAGCCACGTCTTTTAATGCTGGACGAGCCGACCAAGGGGATCGACGCATACGCGAAACAAAAGATCATGCGCATCTTGCATGATTTGAAAGAGACGGGAATGACGGTGGTAATGGTTACGCATGATGTAGAGTTCGCGGCATCCTGTGCGGACCGGTGTGCAATGTTTTTCTGCGGTGAAATCACCTCGTGTGATGTTCCCTCACTTTTCTTTTCAGAAAACAACTTTTATACAACCGCCGCCAATCGTATGACACGCTATATTTATAATAATATCGTAACGGCAGAGGATGCTGCTTTAATATGCAAGCTGAATGGGGATCGGCCATGTCAAAAAAAATCACTAAATATATACTGATGCTTATTTGGATCCCGATGGTTATCCTGCTTGGTGCTGTGATATTTGACGACAAGCAGCCTGCCTTTATTTCGCTGATGGTTGTAATTCTTTCACTCATCCCGGTTTTCCTCACGTTTGAGAAGAAAAACTTGGGTACGCGGAAATTGATTATCATTTCTGTTATGACGGCGCTTTCTGTTATCGGGCGTTTTATTTTTGCGGTGGTGCCCGGGTTCAAACCGGTAACGGCGATTGTTGTTATAACGGCGATGTTCTTTGGCGGGGAGACGGGCTTTCTGACGGGTGTTCTTTCTGCATTCATTTCAAATTTTTATTTCGGTCAAGGACCATGGACGCCGTTTCAGATGTTTGCATGGGGTATGCTGGGACTTCTGGCAGGATTGTTTTCCCGTCCGTTAAAAAACAGTAAAATATGTTTGGTTTTGTATGGAGTTTTTGCAGGTATGGTATATTCATTTATAATGGATATATGGACAGTTCTGTGGTATAGCAGTGAGTTTAATCTGAATATGTATCTTGCCGCGCTGGCAGCCACCGCACCTTATACTGTAACGTACTGCGTTTCGAATGTTGCCTTTTTGTTATTTTTGGTGAAACCCATCGGAGATAAGCTAACGCGCATCAGGATAAAATACGGATTATCATAATGGATTTAAAAAAAGGCTAGAAAATTCAGACGTTTTATGGTAACATATTAAGCTGTGTATATGATTACTTATCGATTTTTGGAGGAAAAATGATTACGGTATCGGATGTCAGCCTTAGCTTTGGCGGGCAAACTCTATTCTCTCATGTGAATTTGAAATTTACCCCCGGTAATTGTTACGGTGTGATTGGGGCGAACGGTGCGGGGAAGTCTACCTTTCTGAAAATCCTGTCCGGCGAGCTGGAACCGTCCAAAGGAGATGTAGTATTGGAGGCGAAAACCCGCCTTTCTGTTTTGAAACAGGATCACTTCGCCTATGATGATTACTCTGTTTTGGATACCATCATCAGCGGCAATGCCCGCTTGTATGAGGTGATGAAGCAGAAGGATACGCTGTATTCCAAAGAGGAATTCACAGAAGAGGACGGAAACCTGGCCGCAGCGCTTGAAAGTGAATTTGCAGAGCTGGACGGCTGGGAAGCTGAGACCGAGGCGGGGCGCATACTGCAAGGACTGGGTTTGGATCAGGAGCTGTTTTATTATCCCATGAATACACTGACCGAGCGGGAAAAGGTCAAGGTGCTCTGNNGGTCTTGATATTCAGTCGGTGGACTGGTTGGAGAATTTTCTTCTTGACTACGAGGGAACGGTCATTGTTGTTTCGCATGACCGGCACTTCCTCAATAATGTCTGCACTCATATCGTGGATGTGGATTATAATAAAATTAAGATTTATGTCGGCAACTATGATTTCTGGTATGAATCCAGTCAACTAATGCAGCGAATGCTACGAGATCAGAATAAAAAGGCAGAAGAGAAAATCAAGGAGCTGCAAAGCTTCATTGAACGCTTCTCTGCCAACAAATCAAAGTCTAAGCAGGCAACGTCACGTAAAAAACTATTAGAAAAGCTGACTCCCGAGGAGATGCCCGCGTCTTCACGTCGCTATCCGTTTGTTGGTTTTACAATGGATCGGGAAGCGGGTAAAGAGATTTTAAATGTTGAAAATCTAAGCAAAACTGTGGATGGGGTCCGAGTGCTTGACAACATTTCGTTTCGCGTTAACAAAGGCGATAAAATTGCCTTTGTTGGGGAAAATGAAATCGCCAACACAACCCTGTTTAGTATACTTGCGGGGGAAATTGAGCCGGATGAGGGCAGTTATAAGTGGGGGATCAGCACTTCCCAGTCCTATTTTCCAAGAGATAACTCTGCGTTCTTCGATGGATGTGACATGAGTATTATACAATGGTTGGAACAGTATTCTAGTGATACCCTTGAGACATATCTCCGTGGCTTTCTTGGCAAGATGTTGTTTTCGGGTGATGATGTGCTCAAGCCTGTCAACGTTTTGTCGGGCGGAGAAAAAGTGCGCTGCATGCTTTCGCGTATGATGCTGTATGGTGCAAACGTGCTGATACTTGACCAGCCAACCAATCATCTTGACCTAGAATCCATTACAGCGGTAAACAACGGCCTGATTGACTTTAAAGGAAATGTGCTTTTCTCATCCTATGACCATCAGTTTATTCAAACCGTTGCCAACCGGATTATTGAAATAAGACCGGATGGAATGTTGGATAAAATGATGACCTTTGATGATTTTATCGAATTCAAAAAACAAAACGGGTTGTATTAACATGGTTGATTTACCACATGATTGATTTCAAGAAGAAACTTGCCGGATGGTATTGACATTTAAGCTTTGACAGGTTATAATGTCGCTAATTTAAAACCATAAACCGATGAGTAAGAGTAGTAGGCATGATTTCAGGTGTTTTCAGAGAGCTGCATAAGGGTGCGATTGCGGCAACGTCGAGTATGCTGAATGGACTTACGAGGGCAATCCGAACGCTTTTTGCGCTAGGTGCGACGGGAACTCCGCCCGTTATAAAGGGAGCGCGTATTTTGTACGTGGAAAAGTGCGTTCGTGAAAAGCGAACGAATTCGGGTGGTACCGCAGGAGATTCAGCTCTTGTCCCAAATGGGGCAAGGGCTTTTTGTTATCTCAATTACCGGTTTTCGGTTGGAAACTTTGTTCTATGGGTTTTGGAAACTAATTTCCCGTCAGACGGTAGTTAAGTTTCCGTAACATATTTTATTATATTGAGAGGAGCAAGCCAGCATGAAAAAAGAACCCTATCGCATTTATTTAACAGAAAATGAGATGCCAAATCAATGGTATAATATCCGTGCCGATATGAAAGAACAGCCGGATCTATATCTACATCCGGTCACCCACAAAACGATTGGCCTTGAAGATATGCTGCCGATTTTTTGTAATGAGCTTTGCGCACAGGAGATGAATACAACCGATCGGTACATTGATATCCCGGAGGAGCTGCAGGAATTTTATAAAATATTTCGTCCGTCTCCGGTTATTCGGGCATATAATCTTGAAAAAGCACTGGATACTCCAGCCAAAATCTATTACAAATTTGAAGGCAATAACACTTCCGGTTCCCATAAGCTGAATTCCGCAGCAGCGCAGGCATACTACGCTAAAAAGCAGGGGCTTACAAGTCTTACCACCGAAACCGGTGCGGGTCAGTGGGGAACTGCGCTTTCGATGGCCTGTGCACATTTCGGGCTTGATCTTACTGTATACATGGTCAAGGTTAGTTATGAACAGAAGCCCTTTCGCAAGGCGGTTATCCATACCTTTGGGGCTGACGTAATACCCAGCCCGTCAGAAACCACCCAAGTAGGCAGAGAGATTCTGAAAGCCCATCCGGGAACAGGTGGTTCACTCGGCTGCGCAATTTCGGAAGCGATTGAAGCTGCGCTGAACACACCGAATTGCCGCTATGTTCTTGGCTCGGTTCTCAATCAGGTACTTTTACATCAATCAGTCATAGGTCTTGAGGCTAAGGCTGCAATGGAAAAGGTGGGCGAGTACCCCGACATCATTATTGGGTGCGCCGGCGGCGGCTCCAATCTTGGCGGTTTGATGTCAGCTTTCCTAAAGGATACGTTGGACGGAACACGCAAAGGAACGGAATTCATCGCTGTTGAACCCGCTTCCTGTCCATCGTTAACACGTGGGCGTTACGCATATGATTACTGCGATACAGGCCATGTAACGCCGCTTGCACGTATGTATACGCTTGGCAGTGATTTTATCCCCTCTGCAAACCATGCAGGAGGACTCAGGTATCACGGTATGAGTCCGATACTTTCAAAGCTCTACCATGACGGGTATATGAAAGCAGTTTCCGTGGAGCAAACAAAGGTGTTTGAGGCAGCTGTATTCTTTGCCAAGCATGAAACCATTTTGCCTGCACCTGAATCAGCTCACGCCATTCGCACTGCCATCGATGAAGCCGTAAAATGCCGTGAGTCGGGTGAGGCGAAAACCATTCTGTTTGGCATGACAGGCACAGGATACTTTGATATGAATGCTTATACCTCATACCAGGAGGGTGAAATGAACGACTATATCCCCACCGACGAGGATTTACAGAAAGGTTTTGACACACTTCCGAAAATCTGATGTTAATTTACACCGATTCGGCAAGTATAAGGGACGAGCTACTCTTCTCGAAAATCATGAGGCTACGGCTAAGTTTATGAATATCAAAAAACATCAAAAGAAGGTGATGTACAATGCGTCACCTTCTTTTGATGTATCTTTTTAAATTTTAAGCTGACGTCAGCTTAAAATTTAAAAAGGTTGCGGTCAAACCTGCAGAGGGCATGCGCAGCTTCAATAGATTGCCTGTTTCGGGATCTGATACAATTTCAAATTCACCAGAGGCTGAGCTGCCCTTGGTCACCAGACCTTCGTCTGTAACAGTGCTACCATCATGCGTGCCAAGCGCTCCGTCTAGAACCCCTAATATGCACTGGCCAAGTGCACTTTGAGGGATTGCGGCAGGATCTACACCGAAGGAAATGCCGTGTAGTTTTAGCGTGATTGTATCGCCGTTCCACTGCATTGATAGTCCGTTCAGTGATTCGGGCTCATTAATATCGAATACTAATGTGCCGGCTGATGAACGGGTTAAATGCCCTTTTACATCCATTTCTTGATATTTTACTTCCACATCGCATGAAAAACC
>DOWI01000334.1 GCA_003519645.1 Oscillospiraceae bacterium | reverse complement strand
GCCGTGATCACGGGCATGTGCCACCGCGTTGCGCGCGATTTCAACAGGCTTTGCAGTCCCCATCTGAAAGACCGGCACGCCGGCTTTTTCGCCCACCACCTCAAGCTGCTTGATTGCAGCGGGACGGTATACGTCACATGCCACAAGCAGCGGACGGTGCCCCTGAGATTTCAGCATTTTCCCCAACTTGCCCGAATGGGTGGTCTTACCCGCACCCTGAAGTCCGCACATCATTACAATACACGGCGGGCGATTGGCATAAGCGAGGCGGGCCNNAAGCGCAGATAACTCCTCATTTACAATCTTGATTACCATTTGGGCAGGCGTCAAGCTCTCCATAACCTGTGAACCGACTGCCCTAGCTGTAACCGTAGCGGTGAAATCCTTTGCAACCTTGTAATTTACGTCCGCCTCCAAAAGTGCAAGGCGTACCTCACGCATTGCTTCCTTAACATCGGCTTCACTCAATTTTCCTTTGGAGCGCAGCCGTTTAAAGGCGGCGGTAAGTTTATCGGAAAGACCTTCAAATGCCACGTTTATTCTCCTTTGGTCATGTATGTTCTCCCGTTACGAAGTACGTCAAGGTTGAAAGGCAAGCGTGAACCCCCTGCCCTACAGCATCAAATTTCGCACAAGCGGCGTGATACTTCCAGAATGCGGGAGGCTCTTTCATCAATATCATGTGAAAACCCGCTGCGCTTGTTATATTCCTGAATATCCCGCGCCGCAACACGGATGGATTCAAAGCCGTTCTTCATCTCATAAAACCGGCGGGCAAGTCCCAAACGTTCTTCCATTTCAAGAAGCTGGGATTCGGCACGCTTGATGGAATCCCGGACTCCCTGCCGGGTAATCCCCTCATTTTCGGCAATCTCGGCGAGTGAAAGGTCATCGTTATAATAATAATCAATCATGTTACGCTGTTTTTCTGTCAGAATATCACCATAAAAATCAAAAAGCAACGATATCTCCATGTTCTTTGCCATCTTTCACCCTCCCGTGCCGATTTCGCATCTGTAAAGCGATTTCCTTTACAGGGGATTATACACCCTAACCGATCATTTGTCAATATGAAAATACTCTTCCATACCGCTTTAATTTCGTTTTTCTACATACTCACGAATTCGGTTAAAGGTATCCGGGCTGATGATATGTTCAATCCGGCAAGCATCCTCAGCAGCAATATCCGAAGAAATCCCCAAAGTCAGAACCAAAAATTCTGTAATCACTCTGTGTCTTTCGTATATCTCTGCGGCTCTGCGCTCACCGGCGGGGGTCAGGAGAATATTTCCGCTGGACTCGATGCTGACCAGTCCGGCAGATTTCAAAATACCGAGTGCCCTGCTTACACTGGGTTTGCTGTATTTTAATTGGTTTGCCACGTCCACAGCACGTACATAACCGCTTTTCTTACGAAGCAGAAGGATGGTTTCCAGATAATTTTCACCGGATTCATGTATTTTCATAATAAATTGACCACCCTTTCCCTTACGTTATCAACTCAAATCGTATGCTGATTCTATTAGCATACTACCATATATTCCTATAAAGCACAAGAGCAGACAAGTCAAGTCAATCGGCTTACGGAGAAGATTCTCGGGTAGAGCAGAGCCCTGTCCCTACAACATATATGCAATGTATAGCGCTCTTTTAAAACACAGAGTGTAGGGCAAGGGCTCTGCTCTTGCCAAGTATGGAAAGATAGCGGGTAATATAAATATGGTCGGACAGAATGCAATATTTATCAACCATAATATTTTCGTAAACGGTATTTAATTTTTGGATTTCATTCGGTCGGATATGGAATCTGCCCCCCACCCCCGCATTACGATTCCTGTGTAGCCCCTTGGAGAAAAGCCTACAACAATATGAACGGAATTCTAACATAAAGCAACCGAAATATACTCCAAATTAGCTATTGACAACCCGAGTAAGCAGTGGTAAACTGTAACTGGAAATCAACATAAAAAATCATTGCTGGAGAAGGGAGTGAGCGTATGAAATCTTTGCGCGAGATACATTGCGGAAATACCGCTACCGTAATCCGCCTCAATGGTGAAGGTGCACTGAAACGCCGCATCATGGATATGGGCATCACCAAAGGCACAAGCATCACCGTGCGCAAGGTTGCCCCGCTTGGTGATCCCCTCGAGATTACCGTGAGAGGCTACGAGCTCACCATTCGCAAGGCCGATGCTGAAAATATTATAGTGGAATAAACGGATGAACCGCACAAATCATCCTTTTTTTAGGAGCTATGGTTAGCTTACGCTAACCATAGCTCCTCCGGCGGCGCACTTGGCTTAATAAATGGTTCGGAAAGGCATGGTAGTCTTGATGAAAACAATAAAAATCGCCCTAATCGGAAACCCCAACAGCGGAAAAACCACTCTCTTTAACGACTTAACCGGCAGCAACCAGTATGTGGGGAACTGGCCGGGCGTAACGGTTGAAAAAAAGGAAGGCAAACTTCGTACGGCGGACAAAACCGGTGGGGGCGGCAAAGCCTCTGCCGAAGTAATTATCGTTGATTTGCCCGGTATTTATTCGCTTTCGCCCTACTCGCTGGAGGAGGTTATTACAAGAGATTTTCTTGTAACCCAGCGACCTGACGTAATCCTGAACATTGTTGACGCATCCAATCTTGAGCGAAACCTCTATCTGACATCACAGCTTATGNNGGTGGGAATCCCGATTGTGGTTGCGCTGAATATGATGGATGTTGTCAGGAAAAACGGTGATATCCTCGACCCCGACAAGCTGTCGGCGCTCCTAGAATGCCCTGTTGTTGAAACCTCTGCCGTAAAAGGGGACGGCTCGTTTGAAGCTGCCCGGTGTGCGGTTAATCAGGCCGCCTTCACCCCCCCGGCTCCCATGGAATTTGAAAAAACGGTTGAAGCCGCACTTAAAGAAATCGCCTCAATTCCGGAAGTAAGGAAAGCGGGAGAACTAAAACGCTTTTATGCCATCAAGCTGTTTGAACGGGATAAAAAGATGACCGACAGCTTGGGAATCAAACCTGCAAGCATCGAGAAAATTGAACATATCACCGGTGTTTGTGAAGCCGAGCTTGAGGATGACAGCGAAAGCATTATTACCAACCAGCGATATGAGCGTGTAACCAAGATTGCGGGACAGAGTCTGCAAAAGAAACGGGGTGGGCTTACTGTTTCGGATAAAATCGATCAGGTTGTTACCAACAGATGGTTGGCAATCCCTATTTTTGCAGCCATCATGTTTGTGGTCTATTATATATCGGTCAGCTCCCTCGGAACCATCATCACCGACTGGGCAAATGAAACCCTTTTCGGAACATGGATTTCGGGAGGTGCCTCAAGCTTGCTGGAGGCCGCGGGTGCTGCCGAATGGCTGCAAAGCCTGATTGTTGGCGGCCTGATTGGAGGCGTGGGCGCTGTGCTGGGCTTTCTGCCCCAGATGCTGATCCTGTTTTTCTTTCTTTCTTTTCTTGAAGACTGCGGATATATGGCAAGGGTCGCCTTTATCATGGACCGCATTTTCCGAAAGTTCGGACTATCGGGAAAATCATTTATTCCCATGCTGATTGCATCGGGGTGCGGCGTTCCGGGTATCATGGCAAGCCGCACCATCGAAAATGAAAAGGACCGAAGAATGACAATCATGGTCACCACCTTTATTCCCTGCGGCGCAAAGCTTCCCATTATTGCCATGATCGCAGGTGCCTTGTTTCCGGATCACTCATGGTGGGTTGCCCCCTCGATGTATTTTTTCGGTGTATTAATGGTAATCTTTTCGGGCTTAATCCTAAAGAAAACCAGATTGTTCACAGGGGATCTCGCCCCCTTTGTCATGGAGCTTCCCCGGTATCATATGCCGGCTCCCAGAAACCTGTTTTTACATATCTGGGAGAGGGGCAGGGCTTTTGTAGTCAAGGCAGGTACCGTAATATTTGTGGCAAGCGGAATGATATGGTTTTTAAGCAACTTTGGATGGAACCTGAAATTAACCACACAAGATCAAAGCATGCTCGCCGGAATCGGACGCTTTATTGCTCCGGTATTCGCTCCGGTCGGCTTCGGAGNNTGTTGCATCGGTTACCGGAATTGCCGCCAAGGAAAATGTGGTAAGCACCCTCAGCGTTCTGCTTGGAATAGCGGATACCGGCGGTGAAGATCCGGCATTTTTGGCAACCGTGGCGGGTATGTTCACTGCAGTAAGCGCATATTCTTTTATGGTATTCAACATGCTGTGTGCCCCCTGTGCGGCTGCAATCGGCGCGACCTACAGAGAAATGGGAAGCTTGAAGTGGACATTGATTGCCNNCTATCAGACAATGCTTGCATATACAATGGCTTTTCTAATTTACCAATTAGGCAGTGTATTGTTCCTGGGCCAGGGGGTTACAATCGCAACCATAGCCGCAATTGCAGTTGTGATGGTTCTGCTGTGGCTGCTACTGAGGCCTGATCGCCATGCAAAGGTAAAGAATACTGCTAAAGCATAAAGCAGAAAGGGTGGTTTTACATGTTTGAATGGATTGTTCAGAATATCGCAACCATTGTTATTTCAATCATACTGATCGGACTTATGGTGCTTGCAATCAGACGTATCAGAAAAAACGCAAAAAAGGGTGGCTGCGGCGGAGGCTGTGCAGGATGCACGGGATGCGCATTCTCACAACAGCAGAATGATGAATCCAATGATATAACAGATTGAAAATTTATAAAAATGGCAAACCGTTGAATATATACGGCTTGCCATCTTTTTTTTGTCAAACAAATCAATCTGCAATAGGGTTAAGGCGAACCCCCTCCCTCCGTCAGGCTTTGCCTGCCACC
>DOWI01000187.1 GCA_003519645.1 Oscillospiraceae bacterium | reverse complement strand
CCGCCGCTATCTGTTTTGAACATTGAATATGTGCCGTCGTTAAGAATACCAACTTCGGTCCATTCGTCGGTTACTGTAGTGAAGTCGCCGCCGACGATAAATCCGCTGCCTTTGGTAGACGCACCAAATATAGGCTGTACTTTAACCGTCTCGCCGTCTTCTGCGCGCATCCAAACCGACATGGTATAGCCTTCTCCGGGAGCCAGTGCACCGACCTCATTGATAATGCTCTTCATGTCTACTGCAATGCTCTGGTGAGCACCCGGTCTGTCTGTTATATGCAAGGCACCTTTGCCTGAACGCACATATTTTGCATCAGCGGCAGAGCTTTCGGTTGCGATTGTGAGTGTGCACAGTCTGTCTTTTGCGTCACCGGTANNCCGTCTCCTGAAAACAAGCCATTATAAGCATCAGGAGTTGACATATTCGCCTCAAAATCTCCATCAACAAGGATGTTTTCACCAATCTCTGTTACAGAGGCGGGTGCGCCGTCGTTGGGGACAAACCATACATTTATATCATCGATAGAATAGTCGCCGTCGTATGTTGTGTTTCCGGTTGAGGCAGTATAAAGCATAACATAGAATTTCAAGCGTTTTAGTTCCGCGATAGTCGACTCTGTCAAATCACCGCCAATGCTTGCAAACGCCATAAAGCTGCCATCGCTTTTTTTACCGATATCACTCCATGAGCCNNACCGGGAAACGCTCACCCCCGCCGGGCTGCATTTTGATGGTGTTGCCGTCGAAATACGGAAGAGCATAAGCCGTATCTTCCGGATTGTCCAGCATAATACGTGCAGACACATAGTATTTGCCGTCTGCCCCATTGTCGATTATCTGCTGCTTGATATTTTGCTGTGCCGTTGCCGAGCGTTGTCCTTCGGTTCGCACGGTCAAGTGCAGATAAGCGTTTACCTCACCTTCCAATGAGATTGGCGTTACGGTGGCTTTCTCGCCTCCATCACTGGCATTGGCTGAAAATGGAGCTTCAAGTCCATTTTCAAAGCTACTCTCTGCCAGTGTCACCGTTGGACGTGTTACGGTATCGGCTGAAACCATACCGTTAAAAACCAGCCCGCACATCATGGCGATACTCAGCGCCAAACTAAGAATTCGTTTCACTTGATTTTCCTCCTTCAATTATAGCATATTCAAAAATAATTTCTACCAAATATACCCCTAAGCGGTTTTTCTTAATTTAAACCAGTAGAGACANNAAAACAACCACTGCAGCAATAATAATTAATATAACCATACCGGCATTGGAATCGTTGTCGATTGGGTCTTCGCCGCCGACCTGTGTATCGGCTGTTGTCGTGGTGATGTCGTTAGAATCTGTATTCTCGGTTGTTTCAGAGGCGGCTGTTGAATCTGTTGTGGATGCGGAAGAATCGGTGGTCTGTCCGTTGGAAGTTGTGGTTTTATCAGAGTCTGCCTTTGTAGTAGTTGTCTTTGAGCCTGCAGGCGGCGCTTTGGTTGTGGTACCTGTGCTGTCTGTAGGAAGCTCTGCAATCAACTTGGAAGCATTGTCAACTTTCCAGATTACGATATCGTCCACATAAAAATCATAATTTGTCTGGATAACCTTTTCATTGGTGTCTTTGGGATCATTCTTGGGGTTTTTCGTAATAAATTTCAGCGCTGACCAGGTGGAAACGCCGTTACGAGGAGCGTAAACACCTGATTTGGTGGTATCTTCAATAAAGGGCAGATAATATGTCTTGTCCTTGGCTACAACAATGCCGATCTGTGTCCATTTGTCGCCTGTAACCTCAGAATAGGACTGACCCGGCAGCCATACTTCACCCGAACCGCCGTACTGCATCTGTAGCCAGAAGTACTGTGTAACCTTAGGGTCAACATTGCGAACCCATGCCGAAATGAAATAGGTATCGGTTTTATTGGGATTCGCAGGATCTTTTTTAAATTTCTCGGCAATATCAATACCGATATCCTTATAGGCAACCGTGTTATAGCCTTGGGGATCTCCGTTTCCGTTTTTTCCGCGGGCGGAAACCTTGAGGCTCTTTGAACCAGAGTGCGAGACTCCGCTTACAACTTCAAGGGTTGCAGGATTAATTGAGGTGTCATCGGGAACGGTAGCAGAAAACTTTCCGATTCTTCCATCCTCGTCCTTGGTGGATTTTTCAAAATCCTCGTAGGTCAGAACACCCGGGTCATTCTTGCTTGGTATGCTTTTGGCATAGCCTTTTACNNCCGTATCCCTTGTTAAAGGGGCGGCCGAGGCTGTCAAGGTCATCAGTGTTGCTGCAGCAGCAAGCACAGAAACAAACACTGTGGTTTTTTTAAAAAAACCGATTTTCATTCTTTTATCCTCCTCTATTTGTTGATGTTAATCGATTACTGCAATTCTTTATATCCATTATTACATACTTAAATTGATTTCTCTTTGCATAATTTATTGAACTTTTACAGAATCAAATGATTCTTTCGACATACCGGGCAGAATATTTCCAACTATTTGCTTTCGGCAGCGCCAATCGGCTCAAGGACCGCCTCGTCTGCCCACAACGTTCCGTTTCCATTGTTCTCCAATGTAACTCTGACCTTCTTGGTCTTGGAAGGCGGTGTCAGAACCAGTTTATGCTGCCAGTATCCGGTGTTCGGAAGTTTTTCTGTTACCACTGCACATANNGACGCTTTCTGTTACCACTGCACTGTCAAGCAGTGAATTACCGAAAGCGTCGGTATATTCCACCTCCAAAACAGCGTCCATTTTTTTGACCGAATTCTTTGTGTTTACGGTAAGACTATATTTCACCTTAGGAGATATGCCCGAAATATACTGGGTTACGCTGCCTCCTTTCCCAATCGCGGCATTTGCTTTTCCGTCCGTCGTATGTTCGGATTCTGTCTGAACATCACCTTCCGCCGTCCAGTTTTTCAACCCATTCTCAAAGCTACCGTTTGCAAAGAAGTTGTTCACAGGAAGGGGGGACGGTTTCGACGGATAGGTATGTTCAAGCCCGCTGATATCAAATTCCAGAGATTGACGGGGATTTGCCTCCCATCCTGTTTCATCAAAGGGTGTGAATCTGAACCAATCGACATACATATAATTGCGCTCAAAATCGGCAACCCCCGCCCATCCCTGCGGAAACCATACTCCGATTGTAAAATAAGAGCGGACGGTGGGCACATTCCTTCTGTTTACAACCAGCTGTTCCCCGTCAATGTAGTACTCCACACGCGGGTCTGCCGGATCGGTATGCCAGTCAAACCGATACACGTGAAATTCCCCGTCATTGTTGGGAATGGTTTTGGCTTTGGTAGAGGAAAATGACTTTTCGGTAATGTAATTAGTCATGCCGGCATAATCAAAGCTGTATTTTGCGGGCCCGGGAAGCTCAATATCGATTTCATGATTGCGTAAACCGTCATTAAAAAATGTCCACATTGCAGAGCATGCGCCGAAACGCGGCAGAACCTTCATTCTAACCTCATAGCTGCCGGGTCCGAAGTAATAGTGACTGCGGATAACAGAACCCGCCCGTGTTCCGGTGTCTGCATCGGTTCCGTTATCGCTGACCCCCATAATTTCTCCGTCATAGAGATCACCGTTAGCGGCAAGAACCAGAATTCCGTCGCTGGTATAGCTGACATTTCGACTGGTGACGCCCCTATTCTCATACCCCCATTTGGTATCGGGTACCGCCCAAATTTCCGGATTAACACCGTTGGTAAAATCATCGAACAGAGATCCGTCCTCCTGCCAAAGCTTGGGATAGGTGTCGCTGTGGGGTTTCATCTCTTGCTGCTTCTTTTGGGGCAGTCTGTCCTGAGCCAACGGATCAGCCGCACACCCCGTTGTTAAAAACAAAATTGCTGCCATCAATGCGTATATGATTTTTCTCATAATCGGAACCCTCCCCCCCTCATTTCGGTTATCCAACAATGCCGGTTCGTTCCACCGACTGAATGAAAAACCTCTGGCAGAAAACATAAATGATTAAAAGAGGTATGATGGCAAGCAGCGTTGAAGTTGCACGCATGATGGATTGATATGCCATCTGTGCAGCCAGTGATACCACACTGCCGCCTCCCAACTGTATATCAGCAAGGGAGTACCCGATATTGTCAAGTGTCTTTGCAATGGTCTGAAAGTTGCTGTAAAACAGATTGGTGTAGGTGTTCTCCCCCCACTGCCAGACAAATGAGAAAAGAAAGATGGTTACCATAATCGGTATTGCGCTTTTCAGCATAATGCTGGTAAAGGTCTTATAAGGACCCGCACCGTCAATGGCTGCCGCCTCATCAATTTCCTTTGGCATTCCTCTGAAAAACTGACGGGCGAGGAAAATGTAAAGCCCGCATCTGGGGGCAACTGCTGTCAGTCCGAGGGAAACAAAGGGAGCAAAGCTGCCCAGCATGTTCATTGCCTTAAAATTCAGATACTGGGGTGTCAGGATGACCTGGGTGGGTACCACCATGCAGAGAATCACCAGTGCAAAAAAGATGCCGCGTCCACGAAACCGAAAACGGGCGAAACCGTAGCCGACTACGGTGCAGGAAGCTGCCTGAAGCACCGACACCAATGTGCAAAGAATCACCGTGTTGAGCAGAATCTCCCCGTAATCAATAAACTTCATCGCCTCAAGGTAGTTCTGAGGGGTAAAATTCTTTGCAATCGCCTTGACGGTTCGATCATAAAGGTCGGTCTCATCCATAAATGACATGGATATCTTGTTTAACAGCGGATATAGAATCGTAAAACAGATTCCAATAATAAATACGGTTCTGAACAATGCGATCAGCAGTCTGGTCACGTTCTTCTTACTGAGCAGCCTACGGAGCTTTGGGTTGTGTATCCGTGGAGCGTTCATGGCACTATTCATGATAGAACACCCTCCTTTGCAGCACTGCAAACACGATACCGAGAACAATGAAAATTGCAATAAAATAGATCCATGCCGCCGCCGAAGCGATTCCGAAATTTTTCAGTCCCATCAAATCGTTTCTGATACGGGAAATAAGCGGATTGCTGAGATTGGTGAACGAGTCGATGATGGTATACACCAGATTGAGTAGGATATAAGGCCCGCACATCGGAAAGGTGATTTTCCAGAAGTTCACCCACGCGGTTGCGCCTTCGATATTGGATGACTCGTACAAGGACGGTGATATTGTGTTTAAGCCACCGATAAAAATGATGATTTGAATTCCAGATTTGATGATATATTCGTAGATTCCTGAAGTAGCCTGTGAAATGGTTTCCAGCATGCTGATCGGAAGACTGCCGGAAAACAATAGATTGACTAGGGATGATGCCGAGAATGAATCCTGCATCGAATTGGCGGCAGAAGCGGCATCGCGGCTCATCATCATCATCATGACAGAGTCTTTCATATCAATGGTAGCGAGAACGCCGGTGGATACAATGACAGGGAGGAAGAAAACTGCACGTGCAATCGTCCGCCCTTTAAACTCTTTGCTGAGTATCAATGCCGCAAAAAAGCTGAAGGGCACCACAACCAGCGTATCGCGAATCGTCAATCCGAAGGAAGTCACAATGTTCTGGCGGAATCTTGTATCGATCATCAGTATGTTTTTATAATTGTAAAGTCCTTTTGGAATCAGGGTGTATCCTTCTTCTACAATCTTGATATCATTAAAGCTGAAGATAAACGACTGTATCATCGGGATAAACATAAACAATGCAAAACCGATTAAAAAGGGGGTGATAAAGACATATCCGGTCCGATTGCGTCTTTGCATCAAACTGCTCTTGTAAGCGGGACCCTTGCTTTTCACTTTTCTCTGCATCCTTATCTCCCCTCCACATGCAGCCATCCTACCGCAGGAATAACTCCTGCTTCGGTTGTGACATTAGACTGATTGTAATTAACAATAATTCCTTTCCCGTTTGCGTAATCCACCCGGACTACACCGTCGGAAAGCAGGGTATGCTTGGTTATGGCGCTGCCGTAAACCGGTTTCAATGCAGCGGATAGTTGTTTTCCGACATGCTCAATTCTTTTTTCAAGCTGACCAAAGCTGGCGTTGTAAAAATCGCTGTAATTGGTTCCTTTGAGCTTTGAATTGTCTTCATAAATGGCTGTGAAATACATGGCTGAACCGGTTTCGATACATTTGAGAAGATAATAGCTGTCGTCGGCAGCGGTGTTAAGCACACCGGCTCCGTATTTCACAACACCCGACAACACCATTTGGACAAAGGGAATTGAACGGTCGATCAGCGGATGAGAATTTGCTTCCATCGAGATGTTTACCGCATAACTTAAATAAGGCAGGGTATAGGCGTTGGCACCGCCCGACATAAGCTCATAGCCTTCATCCCGCAGCTTTTTCAGCAGCTCCTCTGAATAATCTTTTGCTTGATTTCTCGTCAGATAATTGTTTTTATCAAAGTTTCCTGCTAGATCGGATGCAAGATAGGGAAGAGAGAATCCCGTGAATGCTTTGCCCTTCACCGCTTTCAAAAAACGATCTGCATTCTTGGACATGCGGTTGGGAGGATAGATATAACCGTTAAGCCCGCTTTCCTCCGGCATGAAGTTTGCTTTGTTATNNATGCCGATTCTCTGGTAATAAACCGCACCACATCTTTTGTTGCACCGAACCCGTCAAACAGATTGTCTCGATAGACATATTGGAAATCGGCATCCGGGAATAGTTTGGCATTCATACCGTTCAT
>DOWI01000328.1 GCA_003519645.1 Oscillospiraceae bacterium | reverse complement strand
AACTTAAATATTGATACAGCAGAAACTCCTTGATTTTCAAGGGGTTTTGTTGCTTTTCGGGAGATAAATTTCAGGTAGCACTAGACCAAGCCATCCCCATTACATCCAAGGACGGGACAAAATTAAACATGAAATAATCGTAACCCGCTAGTTCAGAGGTAAAAAGCCCTAGACTAGTATGTTATTTTTTTAAAAGCGAAACTGGTAGGAATTGGTTAATATGCTTGATAAGATAAAGGAAACCAAGAATATGTGATTTAAACAATTAAAGGGGATTATAAGCATAATCCATGCTTATTACATAATTAGGGGGATTTGTATGGGGTTTATAAGAATTATACTGGAGATTATCTTAAATATTACCCTTTTTCTTGTGATTTTTCAGGTATCTACAATAATTCATGAGTGCGGACATGCTTTAGCAGCACCAATCTTAACCAAAGAAAATGTGAAAATTACATTAGGCAGAAATAGCAAAAAGTCAAAAAAATTAGTTTAAGAAGGTTAGATATTGAGCTTAAAAGGTTCAACCCATTTAAAGGATTTGTACACTGTAACGAATCTAAGCTTACCTAGCTGGTGGACCAATTGTTTCTCTAGTCCTTGGCATCGTATTATTACTTATTAGTAAGAGCATACAGGACGAATTATTAGTGGGAATAATTATTTTAGAAGAGTTGATTACTTTGGCAGGGAATTATCAACTAATTATATTTATTTCTACATCTGTTCCAATAATATATCCAAAGTGGTGGGCGGGTTATGGTGGTTATCCTAGTGACGGATTGTCACCGCCCCCAAAGAGAGTAATTGACATTCCAATCAGGAGTGATTATTATTTATATAACGGTACACTGGCTGTGGGGGCGATGTATTTGGATAGAAAGTATGAGCAAAGCTGTAAAGAAGGATATCCCACAATTTCGCTGCGGATAGTTCGCCGATGAGCATCGGATACGCCTGCCTTGCAATTGCTGTGCCCGGCAGTGATATCAAAAGCTGCACTCTGAAGAATGCAAACGATGAGCGCCTTTTGTCGCTGATTGGGCATAACCTGGATGCACTCCAAAAAATGATAGATTACAACGCACGCAACGGCATCAAACTCTTTCGTATCTCATCCGACTTGATACCCTTTGGTTCGAGCCTGGCGGCAGAACTTCCGTGGCAAGACATCTATGCCGAAAAGCTTTCAGATATCAGTAATCAGATTCTCCGCACGGGTATGCGAGTCTCGATGCATCCAGGGCAATATACAGTGCTCAATTCTCCCGAAAAATCGGTTGTGGAGCGAGCCGTGCAGGACCTTATTTATCACGCAAAGGTTCTGGATAGCCTGGGTCTTGGTCCTGAACACAAACTGGTGCTGCATCTTGGTGGCGCTTATGGGGATAAAAAACAGGCGAAAAGCAGATTTATATCGAAATATAAAGAGCTGGAGCCCGCCGTTCAAAAAAGACTGGTGCTGGAAAACGACGGTGTCGTGTTCAATATCATGGACGTACTTGATACAGCGGCTGTCATCACTGCTCCCGTGGTGTACGATAATTTGCATAATGCTGTCAACCCAGCGGATATAGGTCGCACTGACCTTGATTGGATTAGTCTATGTTCTGCAACCTGGGGAAAGGGCGATGGCTTGCAAAAGATTCATTATTCCCAGCAGCATAGGGAAAAGAAACCGGGGGCTCATTCCGAGTCAATCCAAATCGACACGTTTCTAGAATTCTACCGGCAGCTTTCGGGAATAGATGTGGATATTATGCTGGAGGTCAAGGATAAAAATATCTCCGCTTTGAAATGCAGCAACTGCGCCTCAGCCGGGGGAATCGGCAGGTTGGAAGCCGAGTGGGCACGGTATAAATATTGTGTTTTAGAGCGGTCTCCGGAAATATATACTGCAGTGCGCAAGCTGCTTGGAGATAAAGGCGCATATCCGGCTATAGAGATGTATCGGATGATTGAGGAGGCCTTGAAGTTGCCGGTTGTTGCCGGCAAAGCCGTTAACGCGGCGCAGCATGTCTGGGGATATTTTAAGGACAAGGCTTCGGATAGCGAGAATAAGCGCTTTCAGAACTTGTTGCAGAAATTCCTCTCCGGAGAAGGGGGCGTACAGGCCGTCAAGAATAATCTGTGGCTGCTTGCAAAGAAATATCAAGAGGATTACCTGCTGAACGGATATTATTTTGACATCAAAAAGGAGGCCAAAAAGTGGACAGCAAAAAAAGGTTGCCGTTAAAAATTATTGTGGTTGTCACATTTGTCGCCATGGTTGCCGTCAATGCTCTGGCAAACCTGTTGCCCATCAACGGAATCACCACCGGAGCCGTGTCGGAGTCTTACCCCAACTTGTTTGCGCCCGCGGGCTGGACTTTCTCTATTTGGGGGCTGATTTATCTGTTGCTTGCCGCGCATACTCTTTATCAAATTGGTCTCTTTCGCGGCAAGGAGAAAAAGGCCAAAGAAGATCTCCTCTATAAAACAGGCATTGTTTTCGCGGTTTCATCTTGGGCAAATACCGCGTGGTTATTCTCATGGCATTACAGGATTATTCCTTTATCCATGATTTTTATGACCTTCCTGCTTATCTGCCTGAAAGATATCGTAACCCTCATCAATGAGCAAAGCTTGTCTTTGCGGGAGAAACTGCTCATCCGCCTGCCGTTCAGCGTATATTTTGCCTGGATTACAGTGGCGACAATCGCAAACGCCACCGTCTTGCTTGTCAGCTTAGGTTGGAGCGGCTGGGGACTGACTGATGCCACTTGGACGATCATCATACTGGCAGCAGGCGCGCTGATTGGCACAGCAACTACACTGCGGTTTAAGGATATTGCTTATGTTCTTGTGCACATTTGGGCATACGCGGGGATATTGCTCAAGCATACCTCGGCTTCTGGTTTTGCTAATCAATTCCCCGGCGTCATTGTTGCCGTAAGTATTTGCCTGGCGATTTTTGTCGCTGCCGTGGCTTTTGTCCTGTGCAAAAAACGCGGAGTGGTCGGTAAGGCAGCACATTAGGCTCTGCTATTTCGGGGCACTCATCCAGACCGGATAATAAGCAAAATGCCACCTTGCTTTTCGCAAAGTGGCATTTTGCTTTAGTGGATCTATCTGCAAGAGTCGACTATAATATTTTACTTTTTCGGAGCGGGCGACTTTACTACGATTAGCTCCAATGTTTCATTATGCAGGTTTCTGACATTCATTTTTGTTTGAAATGGTATCTTCAGAAGAGTTCCGGCATCATACTCATGGACTTCCTGTTCATCAAGGCCGATGGAGAGCCTGCCGGGAATTACGGTCATGTACACATTAGAATTGGAGCGGTGTTCCGGCAGCCCCTGGTCTTTGTTGAGCACCATGTGCAGATAATGGATGTTTTCATCAAACAGGATTTTTTCAATCGCGTTCTCATCGCTTGTCGACAGCTTAAAGATTTGTTCTACCACAGATAAAACCTCCCTTTATTCAAGTATTTTTCCATCGGTAGAGATTGTCACTACCTGCCAGGGGATGAATTTGCCGCTGTTTTGAAGAGCTTGTATTACCGCGCTTTCAAGCCCTCCGCAGCAGGGGACCTCCATTCTCACAACCGTGACGCTCTTAATGCTATTGTTCTTAATAATCTCCGTCAGCTTGTGGCTATAGTCGCCTTCGTCAAGCTTGGGGCATCCAATCAGGGTTACATGGTTGCGGATAAATCTTTCATGAAAATCACCGTAAGCATATGCCGTACAGTCTGCGGCAATTAGGAGATTGGCGTCGGTAAAATAAGGAGCGTTGACAGGTGCAAGCTTGAGCTGAATGGGCCACTGTGACAGCCGGCT
>DOWI01000271.1 GCA_003519645.1 Oscillospiraceae bacterium | reverse complement strand
ACCACAGTGAAAATAACGCTATTTTCATCCAGCGCGATAATCATTGCAAAAGCGGCAATGGCAATCAGTGTAATTCTGGTAATCCGCAATATGGTTTTATCGCCGGCATCCTTTTTCATAATTCCGTGATAAATATTTTTGGAAAAGGCGGAGGCCGCAATGAGCAGGTATGAATCCGACGAGCTGATGGTGGCGGCCAGTATGCCGGCCATCACAATTCCTGCCAGAAGCGGAAAGAAGAACTCGGTGGACAGCACTATAAAGATATTTTCAGATGTGCTCTGGGTCAAAAGCGCTGTAGGATAAAGAACCCTGCCGATAATACCGATGGCAACAGCAGCGGTAAGGGAAACAGCGCACCAGATGGTGGCAATTCTCCTGGATAAAGTGAGTTCACCGGACTTTCTGATAGCCATAAATTTAAGCAACACCTGGGGCATCCCAAAATAGCCCAGGCCCCAGGACATTGTGGAAACCACCGTTAAAAAGCTATAGCTGCCTGCCTCTCCGAATAAAGCTCTCCCCTCCGAGACTTGCTGAACACCGTCTTGCAAAGCGGGCCTGGCAATTCCAAAGAACTCCAGAAATCCGGGAATCTGCTTTGCGTTTTCAATAATGGCCGATATGCCTCCGGCTTTGGAAATGCCTGCTATAAGCACCACACTCAATGAAACAAACATAATGATGCCCTGCATAAAATCAGATGCGCTCTCCGCTAAAAAGCCCGCGATAAAAGTATAGCAAATAACAAATAGGGCCCCGGCAATCATGATATGCTGGTATTTCACGCCAAAGAGAGTGCTGAAAAGTTTTCCCACCGTCACAAAACAACTGGAAGCATAGACAGTAAAAAAGATCAGAATGAAGAGCGCAGATATAATCATAATGATTTTCTTATTTTCTTTGAATCGATTGCTGAAAAAATCCGGAATCGTAATGGCATCCCCCGCTACCGCTGAATAGCTGCGGAGTCTTTTGGCAACAAACAGCCAGTTTAGATATGTACCGATCAAAAGTCCTATGGCGGTCCATACGGCGTCGCTTAACCCGAACCAGTAAGCGACCCCAGGAAGGCCCATCAACAGCCACCCGCTCATATCAGAGGCTTCGGCGCCCATGGCGGTGACCCACGGTCCCAATGTTCTTCCGCCGATGAGAAAATTCTCACTGCTTTCATTGGCACGCTTTGCGTAGGTAAANNCGGCTGCGCGAATCGAATCGAGTAGGGTGAAATTAATCACCCTCTCACACCACCGTACATGCCGTTCGGCATACGGCGGTTCGGTTAAATTTCAAAGTATGTTGATTTAGATAATAATCAAGACAATGGACTAGCCCTGCTTGGGCTAGTTTTTCTTTTGATATGGCTCGCACTACACATGTTTTTGTTACGACCCATTGATAATGGTTTCCCATGTATGATGTTTGCTTTGCTAGGTCTCTACCGATTCCTAACTTTTGTAATCCCCATTGTCTTTTGCTCGGTACCTTCCACTGCTTCCAAACAATTACTCTTATCCGTGTTCTTAGATGTCTATCTATCTTTTCCATATGGGTTTTCATTGAGCATAGTGAAAAGTAGTTTATCCATCCTCGGATGACTCCGTTGATTTTCTTAATTCTTTCACGGAGGTTGATTGACCAGTTCCTTTTCGTAAGTTGTTTCAGCTTTCTCTTGAACTTTGTGACAGAATCCTCGTGTGGTCTTGTCTTCCACGTCTTGCTCTTGTAATCGAAGTAGAAACCAAAACCCAAGTATTTTAGTTTTGTCGGCCCCGTCACCTGTGTCTTAGTCATATTGACTTTTAGACCAAGCTTCCTTTCAATCCAGTCAGTAATCGTTCTCATGACTCTTTTTGCGCTCGCTTCACTTTTAACTACGATGATACAATCATCAGCGTATCGAGTGAATTTCAGTCCCCTGGCCTCTAATTCCTTGTCTAATTCAGTCAGCATGATGTTACTTAGTAGTGGACTTAGATTTCCGCCCTGAGGGGTGCCGACTTCCGTTTTATGCTTCACGCCGTTAATCATGACGCCAGCTTTCAGGTATTTTCTTATCAATGACTCTGTGTCGCCATCATTAATGATGTTATGTACATAACTCATCAATCTATCTTGGGGCACATTGTCAAAGAATTTTTCTAAGTCGATATCTACTATCCACAAGAATCCGTCATTGAAATAGTCCAGAAGTTTTAAAATTGCCATCTCACAACTTCTCTTTGGTCTAAAGCCGTAGCTGTATTCAGAAAAATGTGGTTCACATATCGGGCTTAAGACTTGAACCATTGCTTGTTGTATGACTCTATCCATAACAGTGGGAATGCCTAGATTTCGAGTTCCGCCGTTTGCCTTAGGAATCTCTACTCGTTTTACCGGCTTCGGTTGATATGTCCTATTCCTGATTTGTGTTTGAACGTCAGGCCAGTTTTCTTTAATATAGGCCTTTAATTCGTCTAATGTCACCCCATCCACTCCACCTGCCCCTTTATTGGCATATACCTTTTCATAGGCAAGATTCATGTTATTCCTGTCCAGTACTTCCTCTAGTAATTGCAACATACTTTGTGCGTTCTTCTCCTTTCCGCTTTTGAGTAGAATATCCTAGGTTTGTAAGGTCTTGGGTGCATTTACGTTTTACCTGTGCCTTTGTCGGACTACTACTCAAGACATACATTCGCTTCACGCGATTCAACCGTTCAGTCCTTCGGCATTTCTACCTACTATGACGTCTGCTGACTTCTCATGATTCGTTGTTACTACTAAATCGCTCATGAGACCTCACGGGATAAGCCATACATCTTTCCTCGTTTACCTATCTAATCTACGCTAGTGGGTTACGATTACCTTTTTGGACTTCAGTGTTACTTGTCACCTTATCCGCCACTAACGCCTTATTATCAGCCACCTAGCCGGTTGTCTAGGTTTCCTGTTCGTTAAGCCACGATTTCGCTATTGCTTCCTCTCTCCCACACCTCACGATGTGAAACTTGCAAGT
>DOWI01000374.1 GCA_003519645.1 Oscillospiraceae bacterium | reverse complement strand
ATAATTGCGCTTAAATCAACATCCATATTGTCTTCCATTTTTTGATATGTACGACCATTCGCTGTTACTTTAAGCACCGGAACGATTGCGTTTCCTGTGGGAGTGCCACGCCCTGTGGTAAAGATAACGGCATTACAGCCACCTGCTACCATGGAAGTGACAGAGGAAATGTCATAGCCTGCGGTGTCCATGACAATGGCGCCTCTTTGTGTAGGACGCTCGCCCTGCTCCAGAACCTCCACAATGGGNNGCCCTTGCGAATGCAGCCCAGGCTTTTTTCATCTAATGTAGAAAGTCCGCCGTCCTTGTTGCCCGGAGTGGGTTGCCCGGCACGGCAATCCTGTTTCGCTGCTTTTAGATGCTCCTCATACTCTTTACACACCTGAATAATCTGGTTATGTATCTCTGGGGTAGCAGCTCGTTTTGCCAATACATGCTCTCCGTCAATCCACTCGATTGATTCACTCATAATCGTAGAAGCGCCCAAATCCACCAACAAATCGCTCAGTTCTCCGACGGCAGGATTGGAAGCAATTCCAGAAGTGGCATCTGATCCGCCGCATTCGATTCCAAGTAAAAGCTCTGAAATATCACACAACTCTTTTTGCTGCATGCCAGCTTCAGCTGCCATATCTCTTGCAGCCCGAACTGCTTTTTCGATGGTTTTCAGTGTGCCGCCTTCATCTTGAATGCCAAATGAGACCACCGGTTTGCTGGTCATTGTCTGAATTTTTTCTCTAAGCTTGTTGTGTGGTACTGTCTCGCAACCTAGCCCGATGATAACAACTCCATATACATTGGGATTGCAAGCAAAGCCGGTTAACACTTTTTGGCTCATAGCAGTATTGTCTGCTACATCAGAGCACCCGGTATTAAACACAATGTTAACCGCTCCGCGAACCTGACTTGCAACGATGCGGCAGCTTTCGCTTCCGCAGGCACAGGTGGGTAGTATTAAAACATGATTCCGAATTCCTGCTCTGCCTTCTTTGCGTTTGTATCCCCAAAATTGCATTTTAAATCTCCTCCATCAAATCATTTCACTGTCATAATCCCGCGGAACACTAAACAGGTTCTTGTGGTAAACCCAATGCCCTTGTTTGATAGGCTGCGATATTTTACCAATGCTTTCACCATATTTCATCACGTCATCACCCTCCGAAAGATCAGACAGTGCAATTTTGTGACAATATGGAATATTTTCATGTGCTTGCAGGGTGCAGATCGTATTTCCGTTTACATAGGTCACTGTTTGCCCAGCATCAATTTCTACAATGCAAGTTACCACATTGTCATTTGGGTGCATTAATAGTGCGTTGACATTCATCACGAAATTCTCCTTTGCTTGTTTATTTTATTTGTTGTCTTTACTATATCATAGGAAAAGTGTATAATCAATTTTATACATTTTAAAAATAGTTAAAAAAAATTTAACGATATGGTTAGGAGAATTTTATGAGACAAGAGATGAAATACATATACGCAATTTATTTAGAAGGAAGCTTTACAAAAGCTGCACAAAAACTTTATATGACAACAGCAGCTCTAAGTATTTCTGTTCAAAAGGTAGAAAGCGAAATTGGAATGGCTATTTTCAATCGTGACAAGAAACCGCTGGAATTAACGGAAGCCGGTAAACTTTATGTTGAGAATATTGAACAAACAATGTATCAGGAAGAAGAACTTTTACGAAAAATAAATGATTTATCCGAACTTCGGACAGGCTTTCTACGTGTAGGCGGCACTCATTATTTTAATTCCTACATTCTCCCGCCTATATTTACGGAATTTCATCAAAAATGGCCGGGTATTTCTTTGGAGATTATAGAAGATGGTTCCTATGAGCTATTGGATAAGCTGAAAGAAAATAAAATTGATTTGACATTTAATTGTTCTTTGTCACACATGAGCACCTTTCGGCGTACACCAGCGTTCCAAGATAATATATTGCTAGCCGTTCCAGCAACTTTTAACGTTAATCAGACACTTTACGATAGTGCATTAACCGCAAAAGATGTTATGTTTCGAAAGCATCTTTTACCGGATTGTCCCTCTATTACATTGGAATCACTATCGCACACGCCTTTTATATTGCTTACCGAGAAAAATAACCTTTATACCCGTAGTATGTCAATGTTCAAGCAGGCAAACATCATGCCTATTGTTTCGACAAAAGTATCGCAACTGGTCACTGCGTATCATCTGGCATCTGCCGGTATGGCTGCAACCTTTATCAGTAATTGGATGGTTCTGTATGAACACAACAATATGCTGTACTATAAGCTTGAATACAAGGAAGCAACTCGAGTTTTTGATGTTGTCACATCCAGCAAAAACTATTTGTCCAAACCTCAAAATGCATTTATTTCGCTTTTTACAACCTATTACAAACCTTACTTGCGTTAATGTTCATCAGCACTCATGTTACAGTGAATGTTCAGAAATTGATGGCGCGGCTATTTTATATCTCCGTGGTATTTTTAAATCTACTGTACCATTAACCTTTTCTCTCCACCACGAACCATACCAAAAGCCTCGCAGTGTTGTTGTAATGAACCACGTATTATTGCTATCCTCAGAACTTAAACAAAAACCGCACAGGAATACCCTGAACGGTTTGGCTTTGAATATCATTCTGTTTTCACCGGTTGCAAAGCCCTCCGTTAAATTATGATACAAATAATTAACAGTTGCTTTAATGGGGCAAATAATACTGATTCTGTGCGGAGATTAGCATTATCCCATTATCTGCTCCACTACAATCCCACCTTTGAAGGTAATCATCAACTTTTCCCCATTTACAATCTTAATCCCCTCAATCAGTTTTCGGGTTAATCTATCATCATAGAGCTCTGTGAGGCGCGGCGCATCAGCGGCTAGCTTGCAGAGCTCATTGATTTGCTCATCAATATGATTGGTATTCACCTTGCTTTGGCTGTGCTCGTCAAGCTGTCGTTGCAGGGATACAATCTCGTCGGAGATCTGCTGAAATTTATTGTTACAAGAGTCGCCATTTCCTACCGCCTGTTCTAGCAGTGTCATCAGCTGCTCTTGGAGCGCCTTGATTTGCTGCGCAGCCGTGTAGGGATTGAACTGGGCGGTATCCTCAGTTAGCGTCCCGGAAAGTACGGTGCGTAGCATCTCGATCACCTGATCGCTGCCCAGCAGAAAATTCTGTATTGCCAGTCGCACCGCTTCATGGATTTTAGTTTCATCTAGTGTGGGAGATTTTTTACAGTATTTTGTGCCATAATCCAGGCGGCTGATACACCTCCAGACAATGCGCACCTTGCCGTTTTTGCGCCAAGTGCAGCGGCGATATGGTGTACCGCAGTCCCCGCAATACAGCAGCTCGGACAGGGCATATTTTGCGCTGTATTTAGACTGCTCTGTTCTGGTTTTGTCGGATACCTTTCGCTTGCCGGAGCGCCGTGCCATCTCTGCCTGCACCTGCTGAAACAAGGCACGGTCAATAATGGGTGCGTGGCAGTTCTGTACCAGATACATGGCTCGTTCGCCGGTGTTGCGCTTAACCTTTTTGGAGATGCAGTTTTCTATGTAGGTTTTTTGCAGCAGCGCATCGCCGCAGTACCGCTCATTTTGCAGAATTCTGCGAATGACCTCACGGTTCCACTGGGTACTTTTATTTTTTGTGGGGATTTTGACTTTCTCCAAATAGTGCTTGATCTCGTCCACACTTGCGCCATCACGGTAGCTCTTGAAAATCCACTGTACCACAGCACCCTCGTCTGGAACAATCTCCGGCTTGCCATCCGGACCCTTGCGGTANNTAGCCGTACCAGTTGGTATAATTGTAGCTGACCTTGCCATTTTTGAAGCTTTGCACCTTACCCCAGCGGATATTGCCGCTGATGGATTCGCTTTCCGCCTGTGCAAAGCAGCTCATCAGAGTGATTAAAAGTTCGCTGTCGGTTTCCAGCGTGTTAATGTTTTCCTTCTCAAAAATTGGGAAAGGATTTAGCTTCGGTCGATGA
>DOWI01000293.1:5118-17414 GCA_003519645.1 Oscillospiraceae bacterium | reverse complement strand
CGGATGCCGAATTCAGCACATTTCTGCTCATAGGAGGATAAATCCTCACCGGATCTTGCAAGAGAATAATTTATTGCCAGCCATGCTTTACCTTGCTCCCAGTTCACGCATAGTGATGTCGGATAGCCATCTGTCTGATCGCACTGAAAATCAGGAGAGGTATAGGTATCGGCATCATACAGCTCTTCAATCTGTTCTTCAAAGCTTGAATGCACAAATCCATCAAGACGGTTAGGGACATAGTCCGAAAGCCAAGTGCCGCCAAAGGTATCATGTGTCTGAAGCCGCCACATAGCGAGCTTGCCAACCTCGATCTTAACATCCTCAAAGGGAAAGAGAAGGTTGGTTAGTCCGTCATGCTCGAATACGGATACATTTTCAAACTTGGTATCGTCCTTAAGAATACCTGCATCAGTGAGTGTTTTATTAATACCGTCAACCCATTCATTGAAATCGCCGCCACAGCCTTGAATAATCAAGCCTTCTTTATTCTTCATCTCACGTAGATCATCTGTAGTAATTCTATTCAAGATTCATACCTCCATCCTCATTTTGAACATGCTCGAAATCGCCTTGCATATATTGCTCCATTGTAAGGGAATTGCCTATAAAGTTTGGTTCAGTTTCTTCATTTAGAACAATATATCCTTCACTGCCGAAATCTAGAGGCTCGTCTGAAATAATAGTGCCAAAGTGATTGACCANNTTTCATCATCGCCGCGCACATCACACTTATATAGTCCTTGCGGGATTTCCGAAAGATGCATTCTTTCATTTGTAAAGAGTGACGGCTTTCCGAAAAGCTCAATCAGTTCATATTCGGCGTTTGTAATATCGATATACGCTGATTCATCTGCATTTATCTGCAGACCATAATCTGAAACCTCACATTCCATAACTTCAGCGGCAAAATCATAAGCTTCCACAGAACCGCCCACCGGCAGGAATTCTCTGGTGATCTCACCGTTTTTATATCCTCGTTCGCCGCAGTTCATTCCGAAGTCTTCATCTGCCCATCGATGTATGATTTCGATCTCGGGAGCCATCTCAGAAAGCTTTTGCAGAATGGGGTGCGGAGCTGTCCATGCTGTTTCAAAGCGAAGTTCGTCATCCACTTCATGTTCTTCAAGATCTTCAAAACCGTAAGCGTTCCATTTTGTATGCCAGTTGGCTACCGACCAGTCGTACCAATTGTCATTGCCATACAAAGCTCTTTCATTTGGACCGAGATTACCCCTANNCACCGTATCTAGCATAGGAATGATTTTATTGAAATCCACAGATCCATAACCGTGTTCATCATTCTGAATATTCTTTAGAAGCTCGCTGATTTTTACTTTGTCGCCCTCGAAGCGAACAATGTTGGTTATATTGTTTGGCATTATCTATCCTCGCTTCCCGTAATGTTGTAAAGGTCATTAACTGCCATTATTTTCTGCCCGATAGCAGAAATGACAGGAACAGATACACTGTTTCCTGCCATTTTATATAACTGACCATCGGGTAGACCAAGCACCGCCGCTGCATTAAACTGTTCATCTGTATAACCCTGAAGCCGCCAGCATTCAATCGGCATGAGTTTTCTCACTCTGCCTTTGTGCCATATACCATGGCGATCCTGAGCGGTTATCGTAAACATAGGTTCATCCGGTTCTTTCATTCGTCTTCCTTGCTGACGAACCTTTTCTTTGTCAGGAGTGATAATAGCCCTCGGTCCTTTTTCTACAATTAACACTCCCGAATGTTCACCCTTATGATTGCTAATTCCGCTGTCGTGACGGGCAGTAATGCACCTTGCGTGTTCTGTAATGGCGGGATTGGGGTTCTTGTCTATAAAATAGAGTCCAGGCTTACCACCCCAACCACCCGCACCGCCTGTCTGCGTACAGGCTACTCCGTCTGAGTGGTAAACTCTTTGTCCCTGCGGGCCGCCGATAAGTTGGCGGAGAGTTTCCGCATTGCGGCCGCTGATAGGAAATATTTGTCCGGCACATCGATCATCAAGATATCCGACAATATACAGCCTTCTGCGCTGTTGAGGGACTCCGAAATGTTTGCTGTTAAGCACACACCATTCAAAATGATACCCCACTTCAACAATCGTGGAGTAGATGGTTTCAAGTGTCCTGCCNNAAAATGCAGGCCGTTTCTCTGCAAGGATTCGGGCAACTTCAAAAAACAGAGTTCCTCTTGTATCCTCGAAGCCGAGTCGCTTTCCCGCAACTGAAAAGCTCTGACAAGGAAATCCCGCACAGATAAGGTCAAAGTCGGGCATTTCATCAGGGTTGATTGTTCTTGCGTCATTACAAAAATATTCTCCTTTCGGTCTAAAGATAGCGTTGTAGGCTTTCTGTGCATACTTATCAATCTCACAGTGGCCGATGCATTTGAAACCGCCTACCGCTTCAAGTCCTGAACGGAAGCCACCGATGCCGGAAAACATATCGAAAAAGCGTATCATGTTAGCTCCAACCCTCCGCTCTGCTCATGCGCATTCCCTCGGCAGTAGTCGATAATATCCCATACTTCTTTCGGGCATCTACTCCAATCGACATGAATATCATCGGGATATTGAACGGTGGGGAAATAGTCATAGGGGTGGAGTGAGCGAACATATCTCAGCTCTTTTTCTGTCAGTTGCTCATTATCAATGTTCATGACCCCGTAACGTGTGAAGAAATCCGTACCATAATGTTCACCACTGGACGTGAGATCAAGCTGAACAATTCCAGCGTATAGATCTCCGCTTTCGCATACTCGGATTAAAGCAGGAACAAGGACAAATTCCATATCGTATTCAAGCTCGTTTGCATCGTAAATCTCACAGAATTTATCTGTTATCTGTTTTAGCAGTTCTTTAATATATTTTATTTTGCCAAGTTTTGCCCAATCCACAGAAGAAAGGACTTCACGGTTAAGGTATTCCGTAAAGTCCTGTTGCATTTTTATATTATCCTTCATCTGCATACCTCACATTGTTTGTACAGGTACATCGTCACCCTGCAATAATTCATCCCCTTCAGCTTCAATTTCTTTAGGTGTGAGCTTACGAAAGCTGTCTTCGCTGGGAATAAGGGAGAGGCTCCTGCCGTTATCCCATTTCATTCCGATTTGCCCGATATCATCCACGTAATCCACCGTTCCTCGTGTTCCACTATCAATCGGTTGCGGATCATTTCCCATACTTATTAGTTCAATTCGTGTACCAGCAGGGTACATTTCTTTATACATTTTTGCTTTCTGCCTATCTCGCTCAAATGAATTCATAATCACAGCTCCATTTCCATATTATTTTGGCCGTTGTATATTTCGAAGTTTACTTTCTCAATTAGCTGAACTTCGGGGTGCTTGAGAAAATCATCACCGCGTTGTGTAAAGGCAGCGATTTCATAAATATTGGCTATTTCTGTTTCACCGTTGCCATAGACATATGCTTCGGCGGTAACGTCGAAACATTCGGAATCGGAGTGCTCTTCAACAAAATCTTCATAGGCGGTATACCCGGCAAGATCATCAGCTTCTCTGGGAATGCCACATACAAGAAACTCAACAGTGGACATACAATCATTGGCAAGCAGTGCCACCTTTGAATAAAGTAATGCCATCACATACCCTCCATTCTGATACTGTTAGTCATTTCATCTGATTGACCGATAATTTCCGAAATCTCAATATTGTCCTTGATACCGACATAACCATATACAGTAAATTCACCGCGCTGATTGTCTGCAGTATCTTCACCAAGCTTTTCAAAATCGTAATAATCATCGAGATTTTCATCGTACAGATAACTGTCGGTTGCCCTGATCAGATACCTACCAAGCAATTCGTAATCGTCCACATAAGGTACAAATTCGAAGCTGTCGATGTTTTCAGCAAGCAAGGCTGCTTTCTCCAAATCTTCAATTTCCGCATAGGAGCAAATTGCAACTAGTTTGCTATAGTCCTCCGGTTCAAAATCCGTAATGACTGCCGACAGCTTATTCAACCCATACACATCAGCGTTATCGTAATTCGGGCAAATCTCAGCGAGCCAGTCAGGTGCAATTGGCAGTGCATCCAAATTTTCAAGGGAGCATTCGTTCATGCCTGGCGCACCAAGACGGTGAACCGCTTTTTCTATTGAGGTTCTCGTACAAGGCATATACAGCGTTTCCGTCTTGCCAGCATATCCGATGGTGGGTGCAAATACACAGCACTCATACAGAAAATTGGGAAAGACCTGACCATCATATATTTCTTCCATATGAATCCCGTTTTGAAACAGTACACCGTATTGCGTTGTTGTACCTCCTGTAGACAACAGGTCTTCGCCTATTGCACGGTAATCAATAGACGGTTCCTGATTGGTAGCAATGGCTCCCTCGACATTTAGAAAATGAGTTTTTCCGACTGCATCCATATTAGAAAAGTCTGAAATCAGTGTATAATTGTGGAGATTATAGGTCAGATTGATCATATCCTTTAATTCCACAGGTTTTACCACTACCATCGCCGCACGAAACTGATTCAATTCCTTTTTAGAGAAACTGTCCAGCCGTTTAGCGAGAAAGTTTAGTTCATCCACGTTGATGAAACGGTCTTGCAGGACTGAAAGCTCACGAATATTGCTGTCCATCTGGGATACAAATTGTGTGGTGTTGGTCATGTCCGCTTCACCGATATTCTGCATGGCAGTGTCAATATCATAATCGTTGCAGGGCATATTCAGTATGGTTTCATGGTCATCTCTTTTTAGAGTTGCACGTATACTTAGCATCTTTCGCCACCATCCTTTTTAGCGATTTCAATAGCTTTCATGCCGTAACGGCGTATTGCCATAGCATTGCAAAGAATGCCGAACATTTTATTTGTGATAAGATCCGTATCTGCAAGATCAGAAACGGTAATGTGTGCTGTCCCGCTATACAAATCTCTTGCAGTCATATATAGAGTGTAGGCGTCGGTACTGACATTACCGAGGCGAACGGCAGAAAAGTTAATATCATTGTTATTCACTGCACATCGAACCTTTGACCACAAATACTTATCTGCGGTCAGAAGATAGAGTGCCGACAGCATGGAATTCTCACTGTTAAGACTTTTCTCGATAGCTCGCTCGAACATTTCTTTGTGCGCATTTCCTCTGAATAGCATAAACTTCATCTCGCTTTCATCATTAATATATTTGGTGAACCTGTTTTGATAGGCATTGTTCTTGATTGGATCAAATGTGTGCTTCATGAATTCTGCGTATCCGACTGCCACAGCTTCAATTCGTTCTTCGATACATTCGCATTTCGGAAGCTTGCATTTCTTTCTTTTATAATGAAGGCATAGACGACAGTCACATTCTTTAGCCGAATATTTATGTCTGTTAAAAACATATACTCCGTGTCCTTTTGGTCGAGAGCCGGGGGCTGAGGTCATCATACGTTCTATGGACATGTTTTCCAGGTTGGTGCTGAATAACATTCTAATCATCTTCTTTCTACAAATCTAATTTGATTTTTAAATACAAAATGCCCGCAGTTAATATGGAAAAGAAACATATTAACTGCGGGCTAAAGAGGCAGAATATTTAATTTTGGGGACAAAAAAGAGCAAACAAACTTTTAATGTTCATTTGCTCAAAATGCGTATTTCTTTGTAAGTGAGGGTTCAAGTCCTGTCAGTATAGAAAAAAAGCCGTTTGGCATCTATAAAAACATCTTAGAAAAAAGAACCTGAAAGATGCGAAAAACTCCGACAGAATCGGAGTTTTTCGTGAGGCATCCTTTTTGTTACCTCTTTATGGTCGGAATGGCGATATAGGATTTACTTAAAAGCCAGTAAAATCAAGACTTAAAGTCAGTTAAACAGTGTTCAAAATTTATAATAATGACTTTAAGAAAGGTGATTTACAATGAAATCTTTATTTGAACAACAAGGCGGTACATACAGCATGGTCGGTGATTACCGTATCCCAAACTTAATCTTACCGGATGAACCGGAATACCATATAGACATTTGGGGAATGCGGCGGCTTGACTATCTGAAAAAACATAAGCGTGGGCTTTATACAAATCTGTTGACCTCCGGAAAGCTTAACGCTCATCTGCACGAAATTGATGAAACAGCTTTTGAACGGCACGAACTTATCGTAAAACAGATGATGACAGCACAAGGCATTACTGAACAACTTAAATCCGATGACATGATGAAATGGGTTGGTCTGGTCAATAATATTCGAAATTGTGCTGACGAGATTATACGAAATGAATTGATTTACTATTAAGTTTATTGAGGGCTGGGGATTTTAATTTCCAGCCCTCAACCTATGTAATCTTCATCAGGCATTTTGTGCCGCCGGTTTTAACGCTTTCCAACAGCTCAACATCTATCTCGCGGGAAAGTGCATATGAAAACAATCTTTTCGTATAACCGATAGTACAGATACACCATGACTTTGTAACATTTCCATCACCGCGTTTAATACAGGAACAATAGCAAGTTGGATATGAAAAATATAAAACAATGCCGTCGTGTGAAAGGCTGTTGCTGGGTGTATATTCTTTGTTGAACTTCTCGCAAAACTCATTATAATCAGCCGAGGCTTCATACATCTTTTTGACGTTTTCCGCTTTATTACCCGGATCGCAGGAGCAATCCATGCGGATTTTACGGATTTCATCTTCTTTAAATTGCGATTCCAGATAGGCACAAACATCATTTGCCCATTTGAATTTTCTGTTATAATCAGCGGATTTGGAAAGCGGAAGCTTTTCGATAAAATCCTCAGCAGCCGCGTGACCAATATGTCAATCTATACTTTCATATAGATTGATTGCGTGTTTGTTATCGGCTTTTGGCATGATTATCCCTCTCTTTCTGCGCTAAAAGCGCATAAAAGGTTACCCATTTGCTCGGCTTGCCAACTCGTTCTTTTGGGAGATATGATTTGGTTAGCGCTCCGTTCAATATGTATTTAGCGTCAGGGTCTTGCTTTTCGTTCAAAATATTCCATGCTTCTTGTAACCGGGGGTCATTTCCATATCCTAAAGCACAGAATGATTCTACGATATTTTGCAAGCCAACACGCATGACCTCAAACGGATAAAAAGTGTCAATGGTACGCCAACCCTCACGAGCGTTCAACATCAAGGTTTTATGGTCATCCGATTTATAAAACAGATTATGTTTCCAAAAATAATCAAGCAAGGGCTTTTCAATATCATTCTTGATTCCTTGTTTTTTACATTCAGCGCAAAACAGCAAAGCAAGCATATTTGCTTTTACGCAGCTTTTCGGCACATACTTCAACTTATCTATTCGATGCAGACATAGAAAGCCGCCGTCCGGCAACTGCTTGTCCGATAGCTTAGAAATAATATCGGCAACTTCCAGTTCGTTACCCAGCCCTAAACGAACTAAGGCACGCAGACGCATATAATCGCCGCAGCCATATACAAATGGATTTTCATTTCCAAAATTGATGATTTTATCTTTTTTGAGCGGAATATCCTCAAAACGCAACCCGCATTCGGCAAAGGCGGTCAGATAATAAACAGACCACAAGCCTTTGCGCTCCATCCAATCATCAGGCAACGATTTATTCAGCCATGCGATGACCGGTTCTTTGTCTGCGGATTCACCGAGTATTTCGGTCATTGTCCGATATTTCATGGCCGGATTGTTGTCCTCCAATAGCCAGTTTATTACATCATTGCTCATTTTAACACCGCCCTTCAATTAGCTGCGAACGAAAATAATCAAGCCGTTCTTTCATGCAGTAAGGAATCACCAGTGCTGTTACTTCCTCTGCGGTAATCCCTAAATTACATTGTCCCGCATAATGGCTGTCACGGTAAACACCACATGAATGGTAATTCCCGCATTCCGCGCAATTGGCGTATCCTTTCTCCTTTGAGCAAGCAATACACCTGCAAAACTTGTTGTTGCTTTGATTACAGCCTGAACAGCGGAAAACGCCTATTTCGTCAGCGGGCGGACGCTCTATATCAATGCCCGGAACACAACCGTGATAACATACCCTGTTCATATACGCGAAATTATCGCTTTGCGACAGATTGTTGTCATCGTATTTTTTGCTTCCAAGACACAAGTCACACCGGTAACCGCAGGGAAATACAGCCGGGTCGGGATTAACCGAGAGCTCTTCAGAGGGGCGGTGGCAATCGTCCGGAGAGTTTTTATTCAGCACTTCGAAAACATTATCCAACATAGATTCTCCAAAAACCTCAAAAACCTTATCAGCGATATGTATGTGGAAAAATCCATCATCAAGAGCGAATGAAAGTAACCTTTGATTACCGTTATTAAAAACAAGCGAGGATTTTCCGTCCCAAATCTCATCCGCCATATAGAAAAAGCGAATGTGTCCGAGCAGTTTTATAAAAGCCGTGTATGCGTCTTTTAATAACGGCTCTAACTCAGTCGGCGGTGTTAAATTTCTTCCATCGTCTGCTGTGAAATGCTTCATATAATAACTTAACCTTTCATTGATTTAGACTGCTCTTGTTTTTTCAGCCAATCAAACCGTTCTTTCCCGCAATAAGGAATAATGCAACGGGTGACTTCCTCAGCGGTCAAGCCGAGATTGCACCTGCCGGGATGGTAGTTCTGGATATGTTCTCCATCGGCGGTGCATTGGTGATAATCACACTCACCGCAGCTTTTGTAACCTTTCTCTGCAACGCACTGAACAGTCTTGCTGCACATACCGCCGCAACCGGGACAAATGGTGTTGGTGTAATCGGCTCTTTCTTCACCTTCGTGATGGTAGAGACGCCAGTCCATTTCGTGGAAAAATAACCGGTCGGCACGGTCACCCTTGTTGTTTTCGATATACAACAGGCAAAGGTCACAGCGGTTACCGCATTTACCCGCGCCATTAAGCGAAAACGCATCCGGCTTGCGGTTCGGCTTCCTCTTGATAGAAATCAGCCCCATAACATCATCAATCAAGGACAAATCATAAATATCAATCCCAAGCCATTTTCCATCGTGATATGTATGAGTATCGTCATAAATTTTACGGATGGCTTCGGAAAATTCGAATTGCCGTTCCTCATATTTCAATCGTTCATCTTTACCCAATACAATAACAACCTTGAAAAATCCCTCGCGGATATACAAGGTGACAAGCGTTTTGCCGCCGCGCCGGAATTTGAGTTCGTTACGGTAGTTTGCTAATTTTCCTGTGGTTGCGCCTTCTGTCCAAAGCTCGTCCATCACATAATTGAAGCGAATATATCCTACGAGTTTTTCCCATGCGGTTATTGATTCTCCTAAAATCGGAACAATTTCTTCATATGATTTTATTTCACTCATTCGCATCATACCTCCCTGTCACCTCAATCTGGTTTCCGTCCGGATCGGACAGCCAGAAGCACCAATAGGGCGCGGCGATATTGATATAAACCATGTCCGACATTTCACCGATTCCCAACTTTTTCACCCGTTCATGTTCGCTTGCCAAATCATCGACGCCTATATTGAGAACAACATTATTGCAATATACAACAGGCTTGCTTTTCGCTGTAATATACGCTTCATTGAATTTCCCACTCAAATCGACGACGCTTTGGAAAAGCTCATAATCGTATTGAGGGTTATATAAAGACAGCTTAGTATTTCCCGCATCAAAGACGACAAAGCGCCCCGAACAGTAGTTATCCGGTTCCGCTCCAAAAAACGCCGTGTAAAACGCACAGGATTTCTCCATATCTTTTACGATCAGATAAGGCGTGAGAATCATATGCCACCAACTCCCATCAGTTTTATATCAGAAACGCATTTTCGCGCGGCGACACAGGCGATGCAGTGACAGACTTTNNCTTTTCCCACGGCGTTCCCATGTACCAACAATCCTGCCCGTCGATAAGCTCCGAAAGCAGTGGTGGAAGCGCCGCTTTCGCATCATCGTTATCAAGAGCCAGCCATTCGGTAATTCGTTTAAGCAGCGGTGTACTGAGCAAATCAGGATGCGCGGCTTCAATATCGACTAATTTTTGTATATCAATAGTCAATTCATCTATCGTTACACCCTCGCGCAGAGCGCCGTCACTATAACAACTACAGCAATAACCACGGCTTGGATTGCCGTCAGCTTCTGTTCCAAAATCTTCTGTTTTTGTCATGGGCATGGAACAGGATTGGCAATGCAAAATCCCTTCGGTAATAGGAAACCATAACTCCATAATTGATGGGTTGCTTGGAACGGGATAATATTCGTGGATCGAACCTGTTATTGCAATATTTTTATCGCTTGTGATTTTATTAAATATTTCACCGTATTTATCAGGAGAAGCAGAGACTATAAAATAAGTATGAGCGGGTATGATCCACTTTGTCCATCCATCCGGTGCTGTCGCGTCAATATCAGCCTCACACCCCGGCATATACTTCCCGGTACTATCCCAACGTTTATTATTTTCGTCGGCATCATTCATAGCGCCCCACCAATAAAGTCCCCCGTCTTCGTCTTTCCGGCAAACATCCGTGATTTCACTAAAATGCGCGCCCGCATCTTCCCACAACGGCGCAATCCATTCAGACCCTTTATCCGCCGACCCCTGTCCGGCTTTGCCAATAACGGCAAATGTATCTTTGAAAAGATATTTTATGTTTTCCATTGTCTTGTCCTCCTCAATAATAAATCTGAAATCCCAGCGATTGATATAACAGATTCGCCGGATAAAATGCTCGTAATGTGATGATTCTTGCCCCGGTCGTGAAGGCGTCCCTGATGGCAACAATAGACGCTGCCCGCGCAAACCCTCTACGGCGATATTCAGGGAGCGTCGCCACAAATTCCAAAGACGCGACGCCGTTGTTATTCAAAATTGCGGAAACGGTAACGGGCTTGTCTTCACAATAGGCGATATATGTAACCAGCAGTCCATTTTCGCACCAATGATAATGATTTACCGGATGTATGTCCTGATACCCGTTCGCAAAAATCTGATTTGCCATATCCGCCCATATCTTGAACTCTGCCGCCGTTTTTACTTGCTTTATTTCTGCGTTGGTAGAAATCATATACGGTTGGTTATCGGGGAAAAGCGCCATATAAAACTCGTCGTCCTCAGTCGGAGGCTGCGGTTTATAATCTTTACCATGAAGCAACTTTTGGACTTTTTCTGAATAAAGCGGCCACCAAACGGGGAGAGATAATGCTTTCATTTCCGCAATTTTATTTTCGGTTTCTTCGTCAGATAAATCTTCTAATCGGAGGTCATAGACAAACTTTATACCTTGTTCGCCGTCTTTCGGAGAAATCATCCGATAAATACCGTTGTCTGTGGATTCCATATGGTCGGCGTCGCCGAAAAAATCGAGATAAAAAGCCGCGCCGTCGTCAATATGCTTGATAATTTCATAGTTGGTCATATCAATTCGTTCCCTTCAAAGGTTGACAAGTTGGGCAAAAATAAATGTTCCCGCCCATATATGCTTCGCGCTTCAATCCGTCGCCGCAAGCACGGCAGGGATATATCAATGTCTTGCTTGACAGGACTGTGCGATACCCACCAGCCTTGCTGAACAAATCTTTTTCGGTGTCACGCCCGCCGCTGTCACGCATATCTTTAAGAGTAGACTTTACGCTGTTATATAAGTTTTCCATGTCTTTATCGGTTAGCGTTTCAAGTTTTCTTTTCGGGTGTATACGGGCGTTCCATAAAACATCATGCAATACACCGTTACCGAACCCCGGAATCCGCTGCTCGGTGGCGAGGAATGCCTTGACGCTCAGGTTTGGTTTCAATTCTTGCCACAAGTTGTCAAAATAGGCGCTATCAAAAGCATCCTCATAAGGCGTTGGGCATTTTTTAACGGAATATCCTTCGGGCAACCCATTTTCATTAGCCGGAAAGCAAAACATTGCGCCCCACATCTGTACCGTACAGCTCATATGGGAATCATCGTCAAATTCAAGAAGCAGTTGATGGGATTTGGGTAGCTTTGCATCGGGCGCATGATATTTTACTGGCGTACTCAACACAAGAAGCATATCCTCGCACAGTATTTCGGTATTGCCGCCGCAGGTGTATCCTGTGCCGGGGTTGGAACCAGTGATTTTCTTTCCGGCAAGCTTTATGTCGTATGTAGCCGGATCGCTGGTATACCATGCGAAAGCATGGGGATGAGAGTTAGCAACAGCAGAGCGGATGGTTTTGCCCACAAGAGTTTTGTTAATTTGCTCGGCAAGGACATAGGTTTCAGGTAATTCAATCATTTTGCACCCTCCTTATTTATTCTGACTTTACAACTTCATTATATAACACATAACCTGACAACAGCGCGTCATATTA
>DOWI01000293.1:4128-5041 GCA_003519645.1 Oscillospiraceae bacterium | reverse complement strand
CGCCGTCTGACTGCTTCTCTGTAAAATTCTCATCAAACTCATCATAAACCCGATAGGTCATTTCCGATGCAATTTTCAGTTTTAATGTAACATCCGGCTTTTGATGGCTTTCGGGGATAGGGTTCGGGACATTTGCCAGAAAATCGCGCTCGACAAACCGTTCATCGGTTATGGTCAAATTGCGTACCCGTGATAATTTGAATAGACGTATATCTTGACGAATCAGACAAAACCCTTTGATATACCATGATTTTGATTTGAACCAAAGCTGTATAGGCTCGATACGGCGATGTGTTTTTTCTCCGTAAGTGCTGAAATAGTCAAATTCGGCAATCCGGTGCTCTAANNTTGAAGATAGTTGACAGCTTGTTCAGCACCTGATCGGTTTCCTCAGATTTAACACTTGAAAGCCCTTGCAGAGCCGATAGAATTTCATTCTGTTCCTCTTCGCTTAAGATAGATTTATTCAACACAAAATCAGGCAACAGGCTAATACCGCCGCCTTTGCCTTTCTCAGTATAAACAGGGATACCGGCAAGACTGAGGTTGTCTACATCCCGATAAATCGTCCGCTGAGAAACGCCAAAATGCTCCGCAAGCTCTTTGGCGGTTATACTCTTTTTATTTAACAGCAGATAAATAATTTCAAACAAACTGTTTATTTGCATATCAAAATCCGGCTCCTTAAAACAACGATAATTGTTGCTGCTTTGTTTCAAATTGATGCATATAGCCAAAGACATCGTCCGGGCGATAAAGAATGTCATGTTTTTTGCATTCTTCTCTAAAAATTGCTGACAACATCATATTATTCGGGCTGTTGCACTCATAACTGTTGCCAAAGGTTTTAATATATTTCTGTTTCATGCCGGGACGGAGGCCGTCTGCCGGAAAATGTTCATCCAGCTTTTTA
>DOWI01000293.1:284-4041 GCA_003519645.1 Oscillospiraceae bacterium | reverse complement strand
CATTCCGCATGGTTTCCAATACAGTAAAGCGTTCGGCGGTTGTCGATACATTCGGTTCAACGATGCGGCACAGCGCCTCATCAAAAGTGGTCAGCGTCATCTGAACTACACATTTAGTTTTAGCGTTAATGGCTTTCAACAAATCCAAATCACGAAGAATACGCGCGGATTTTGTTTGTATCGCCAGCCCGAATCCGTAACGTTCAATCAATTCAAGGCACCCACGGGTGATGCGAAGCTCTTCCTGAAGATGAATATACGGGTCGCACATGGCACCAGTGCCTATCATACAGGGCTTGCGCTTGCGGCGAAGCTGTTCTTCTAAAATTTTCACCGCATCACGCTTGATTTCAATATCTTCAAAGTCGTGTTTCATCTGATAACAAGTGCTGCGGCTGTCACAATAAATGCAGCCGTGGGTGCAGCCGCGGTATATGTTCATCCCGTTTTGTGGTGAAAGAATGGTTTTATAATCGGCATAATGCACGGCGGCACCTCCTTACGTATAGTTTACTTTTATTATACCATATAAATATGACAACTGTACGTCATATTATAAGAGGCAATAAAAATTAAAATATAAAATCAGCGTTTCCCACAACCCTATACCTACACACCCCAAAGCTCTGCTTTTGCCGCTCAACAATTTCTGATGGCATTTTAGCTAACCACTTCCGACTGAAACTGGTATTGCCGAAATAGGCGTCAAAATTGGCGACCGGTAGTACAACCCAATCGGAATCATCGGGCTTGTTGGCACGGTAATAGGCGATGAGTGTAGATAACACCTCTGTGGGAACTCCTTGTGGAGTTGCGGCTTCAATCATTTGCAGCTCCGAATCCGTAAAAGCAACCTCTTTGTTTTTCAACTCACCAAGTTCCAGCGCATCGGCGAGAACATCATCAAAGCGCAGTATCCATGCACCTTTGGTGTTGGGTGAGAACAGCGGCACTTGAAATTGCAACAACTTTTTGCGCCACTCGCTATCAAAGCCTTTTCGAATGCCATCACAGTGGTTGAGCGCCGTTTTCATGACCTTGTCTGGATTATTCCTAATAAATTCAAGCACTTTGTAAACATGGCAGTAATACCAGCCGCAGCCGTTTTCGTCCACAAGTTCCGGAAAAGTGTCGTTCAAATCTCTAAAATCCGTTTTATATCGCCAGTCCTCTTTGGGACTGGATTTTTTGTTGTCCGGAATGCTACACCAAGCCTGCAACGCTTGCCGAGCGGTTTCAATCTGCGGCTCTGTGCCGTTTTTGAACATATATCCCCGGGCGATAATCGTAAGTATCCGGAATAACCCCTCGAATTTAAGCAGTGTGTCAAATGTAAATCTACCGAGATAAGTGCTGTCGTATTTATTTTGAGCGGTGTAATTAACTTCACCTGTATATGCGGCGAACTCCGCTATTTCATTCAGCATAATCAGCTACACCCCTTTACCGCATTCGGTTCAATCCTGTCGAGCAACACTTCAAACGCAAATTTGCGTTTCCCCAGCGCAACAGCGCACTTGAGCGCCGTATCTACATTAATTTTCAGGTTGATATACTGTCTGCACTTGTTGGCGACCGCCACCGTATAATCCACAGATCGCATATGCTCATAGCCGCTAATCAGATGCTTCAAAACAGCACTGTCGCCCTTACGGTACAGTCGCTGTTTCTTCGATTCTTCCGCTGTAAAAGCGTCGTCAAGGTCGCAGATGATATCGCCAAATATCCGATATCCGCCGTGGCGGAAATCGGCAAACAAATCGTGATATTGCTGTGGAGTACCATAAGGTAAAAACATATTGAGGAATCTTTCCCGTTCGTCCGGCGGCATAAAATGCCATTTATCTTCAGTTAATAATTCACGAATATCCTTTATTCGCCTTGCATCAAACAAATTGAAAACCGTATATAGCTCATCGGCAGTGAAATCATTTTCCTGTCCACGAGAGTACAAAATGCGCTCAATATCGTTGCGACGGTTCATTTTGATATCACCGATATGCCAGCTCCGGCGAATACGATTGAGCGCTTCCTCATAATCGGCAATCAGGGTTTTCATATATTCCATATCTTCCGGAGTAAGCTGCTCCTGCCAGCCATTTAATTGCGCAAAAGCGAACAGATCGGCATCTTCGGCAGGCTTGGCTTTAATTTTCGGCGTGTTTTCCTCCAGCATTTTTGCAAGATACGGCAACCGTTCTACATTGGAGGTGACACTCTCCCAATCCACCGAGTCAAAGAAACGTTTCAGCTTTTTATTTTTGGTCGGCTCGTACCATTCGTGGCTGTTATCCTCACCGACCAAACTTTTATATTTAAGAAAAGAACTGCGGCTCACAGTCTTTTGGCTAAGAAATTGTGTTAAATCGGGCTTGATTCCGCTTTTCACAGAATCAATTTCAAGCCCGGTTAAGATTTCCAACATTTCAGTTTCACGCTGTAACCGCTCTCGCTCCGCCATATCGGAGTTTTCATCATAAGCAATAATGCTTCGGTCAAATGCAGCGTTGCAAATCTGCCCGATACGGGTGGAGAAGGTACTTTTAACCACCTCAAAGCGTGCCCGCCAATCGTTCGCATCCAGTATAAGCGAATCGGCAGACGGAATTTTCAAAAGTGGAATACCGCTTTGATGGCTGTAAGCGTCAAAATCGTTAGTTTTATAGTTGCGTGTAACACAGGTGTTCAGCAACGGGTCGGCGATTGTTTTTATCATATCGCCGTCAAAGTCCGCACCGCCCAACCGTTCCGGGATCAGTGTGCGAGAATCCACCATGATGACATAGCTCAAATGTGACAGATATTTCTGCCGCAGCGGCCCGATATAATCCGGCGGCGAAACCACCGCTTCTTCATTCCGGGCGATATGCGGATTGCGCAGCAGTGTATAGCTTTCATTCGGCGGATAAGCAGCGCAGGGTGTATATGCCACTGTATCCGGATAACATTCGTTGTAGAGTCTCATGGAAACGCCGGAATATTCGCCATCTACATCGGCGGATGACTTAACAAGCATCTGCAAAAACCTCATTAAATCTCCCGAAAGGTAGCGGTTATCCCCGGAAACAATGAGCTTGCCGATTGCATATTGTTTCAGCAGGCTCTGTGCTTTGTTTTCAAGCTCCTTTGCGTAGATTGGTTCATTAATAAATAACTGATTTCTATTAAGAATTTTCGCAAGTAAAACGCTGCGTTTATCGGCATCCGAACGGTTCAACGCATCGGTAAAATATTCTTTTCGGCTGACGGGATCAGCGGCAAGGCGATAATAGGCGGCTTCGGTTTCTTTTGTAATCCACTGCCGGTTATCTTCTTTGGGGCTATGCTCCCAGCCAAGCGGTAAATCCAACGGACGAAACTCCTCCGTCGTCATGGAAACCGTGTTCAGAAACTGATAATTCAGTTCGGTATACTGCTGCGGCTCTGTTTGATTGACACCCGAAATATACAGTGCATGGCGATAGTTTTTGCAACGTTCGAGATATTCCACCCACGACAAACCGTTATCCGTCATCCAGCCAAAAGCTTTGAACATACTTTTAGTCAGAATCAGATCAACATCCTGAACCGGATGCTTTTCGCCCCAAATATCAACGATAAATGGAACAGAAAATTCGGCAAACAGCGACTTAAAATCCACCTCCTGCACAACGCCCTTGATATACGGCAACCGAATCTGAAAAGAATTATGAACGTGCTTACCGCAAAACTCCATATCCATCTTTTCGGCAAATTCACGGGACACAAGCCCCTCGCC
>DOWI01000293.1:0-170 GCA_003519645.1 Oscillospiraceae bacterium | reverse complement strand
TTACTGAGCTGGCACAGCCCGATTTTCATATCCAGCATGATTCGACGGCGGACAGGTTCATAAAAATCCGCGCGGATAAAAGAAAGCCGTGAGTTACGGCTCATGCTTGCGCTGCGTTCGAAGGCGAGATATTTATATGCTCCTTTTCCGAAATCCAGCGTAATTCCGTC
>DOWI01000309.1 GCA_003519645.1 Oscillospiraceae bacterium | reverse complement strand
GCTGCAATATTTATTCCGGCTGCGTCCAAAACAATGGGACATTCTATGTTTTTAAGACAATCCAGTACCAATGCTGCCGCACCGGCTGATTTACCGATTCCGCAGCCAATCAACAGTGCATCGGCGGTGTTTGATTGCTTGCGCATCTCGATACGTGAGGATAAAGTAAAATCTCCCCGTGCAGTCTCATCAAGAAGACAGAATACAGGCTCGCACAAATTGGATGCGGCAATGGGATAAAGCGAGGCGGGCAGAGCCGATAGAACCAGCCCGGTTCCGCACCTTAATGCTGCACGCACCGATAGCATGGCTGCGCCCATCATGCCGCGGCTGCCGCACAGGGTGAGCAGCCGTCCGTAATCCGCTTTATTGCTTTCATCCTTACGTTTTTTAAAGCAGTTGCCGACCATATCAAAAGTGATTTCAGCTTGGCCTGACAAATAAGGCTTCAGCAGTTTTTCATCGATTCCGATGGAAACGACATGCACATCACCGCTGAATACTGCTCCGCTAGGTGTAACCAACCCGGCTTTATTTGCGGTAAATGTGATTGTCAAATCAGCTTTCAGTGTATCTGGGTCTGCTTCACCGGTATCCGCATTAATGCCGCTGGGAACGTCAACGGCAATTACAGGGACCGAGCTCTTATTTATTACATGAAAAGTCGAACGTAAAGAATCGGGAAGTAAACCACGAAATCCAATACCGAATACGGCGTCAACAATAATTGAAGCATTTCGAATGCTGCTGGCGGCTATATATGGTTCTTTCTCAAGGCTAATCTGTTCAATATCGCTGTTTCGAATAATTGACAGCCGTTCTTTAGCACTTTCGGAAACAGGATAGCCGCAGGTGAGGATTACAGTAACCTTTGCACCTTCATCCATTAATTTTCGTGCTATGACAAAGCCGTCTCCACCGTTGTTGCCTTTGCCGCAGAGCAGCACCACTGATTTATCTCGTATATCGTATAAGGAACGAATTAGCTTTGCTGCCGCACTTCCTGCGTTTTCCATCAGCCGAAGCTCTTCTAAACCATCGAGGATTGCGGCCCTTTCCACTGCCTGCATTTGTGCCGTTGTCAGTACATACATACTTGGCTCCCCCTTATAAAAATCAGGAGGGCAGCTGCCCTCCTGTAATTCAAACTATTGCGCGGTTTTTTTGTTTGTCTCACGCAAAACAAGGGCTGAGAGTCCTGATTTTAGCGCATTCAGTACTCGATCTTCAGGCTGAAAAATAACCAGTGTATGCCCGTTCTTTTTACTGCGATACGTGAAGCACCACAGCTCGTCAATATCGGCAGACGGAGCTGCCATCACTTGTCTATCAAATTTTCTGCCTGCAAATTCCCGTCTGTTATATGGTTCGAGGCTTTCAATTTTTTGGCCTGCAACCGAAACAATTCTTTTCCTCTTCCGTTTGGCTGTAATTTGATCAATATCGATATCACCATTTGTCACGCTGTACTCATATTCAATATTTAAATTTGTTAATATCCACCACATGCCATAGACGATACCGACAAGCAAAAGAAATGCCAGCGGTCCGATAAAAGCAAGTGCTAGCCCAAAAAGAAAATACGTTACAATTACAGCAAGGGTAATTGAAGAAAAAATAATTGCATACTCTTTTACGCCTTTCTGTCTCGCTACAATCTGTTCAACAAATGTATCCACATAAAACACTCCTTTAATTTGGCAACTCGCTTGGAAATTATTATAGCATGATATAATTATAGATTTCAATTCATTTATCCTATTTTGTGTAAATTACACCAATAAGAACAGATTTAAGCCTTTCCTCGGTTCAATTTTCTGTACTCTGTCGGTGACAACCCAGTTTGTTTTTTAAACACCCTGCTAAAATACAGGGCGTTTTGATATCCAACAATATCGCCTATTTCACCTATGTTGTAGGATGAAGAGGATAAGAGCTCCTTGGCTTTATTGATACGGACATTTGTAAGGTATTGCTGGGGACTTACTCCGACCTGTTTATGAAACATTCTTGTAAACCAGCAGACGCTCATATTGGATTTTGTAGCATAAGCCGAGACGCTGAATGGTTGGTTAAATCTTGACTCCAGCAATTTTACAGCCTGCTCAACCTGTTTATTTCTTAAATAAAGTTTGTTTTCTTTTTCAAAAATAGAGCGAGACATCAAAATAAACAGTTCAGAACCATATGTATTTGCCAGCTCTTCAAAATTTTTACGCTTTAGCTGAAGCTCCTGTATAATATTCCTCCACATTATGCCATAATCATTTTTTACCTGGACATAAAATATTTTTTCGGGAGCCAGACCTTTATCTAGTAATATTTCCATAACATTGTTTCCGGTGAAATGCAGCCAGTATATTTCCGGTGAATCACAAAGCTTATAATAATATCTTTGAGGCTCATTCGGGTAATAGATAACAATGTTTCCTTCCCGGACGGGGTGCATATTTCCGTCTATTTCAAAGTATGCAGTTCCCTTTATTATATAAAGGAGCTGATAATCCCTCCTTCCTTTTGGGCGAAAGGTACTGAAAATCTCCTTTTTAACCAATGTGTAATGTCCACAGCTGGTGACCGTTAACGGGTGATCATGATCCGCGATATCAATATCACTGTTGTTGTACAGGCTGCCGGAATTCATCATCATTTTTTATAACCATCCTTTTATAACAGTCTCAGATTTCTTACACGTGTATTTGCTTATATTATATCTTAACAGCCATTTCTTGTCTATGCATTAGTATCGATTTGTGCATATATGAGACAATCAATTATATGGACACAGTTAACATAATCGTTATAATAGTGTTATATTATTCAGGTAAAAAATATTATCGATCTATGGGAAAGGGTGCTTTTATGATTATAGAAAACTATTTTGAAAATCCGCAGATTCTTCATGTCAATACAATGCCCAATCGTTGCTATTACATACCATGCAATGATGAAAAGACTGCATTGTCAGATAATAGCCGGCAGATTTCAGATCGATTAATGATGTTGAGTGGTAGATGGGATTTTAAGTATTTTAAAAGTATCCATGATGTATCGGAGAAGTTTTGGGAAGATGGGTTTGAACCGAATTGCCCTGAGACCATCCCTGTCCCGTCTGCCTGGCAGATGCACGGGTATGATAAACACCAGTATACCAATGTACGCTATCCCTTTCCTTATGATCCGCCGTATGTTCCAAACGATAATCCGTGCGGTATTTATGAACGGATTTTTATACTGGAAGAAACCTCTTCTGATTTAATGAAGTTTTTAACTTTTGAGGGCGTCGATTCATGCTTTTATGTATGGGTCAACGGTAAATTTGTGGGGTATAGCCAGGTGTCCCATTGTACAAGTGAATTCAATATAACCGAATTTGTGCATTCCGGGGAAAACCGAATAACCGTTCTGGTGTTGAAGTGGTGTGACGGCAGTTACCTTGAGGATCAGGATAAGTTTAGAATGTCCGGGATATTTAGAGATGTATATGTTTTGTTTCGACCGAACAAGCATATTAGAGATTTTACTGTCACAACCACACTAAGTGATACATATGAGAAAGCGGTATTGAATGCTGCAATAGAGTTTTATGATTCCGGCATTCCGGTGGATTATTCTCTTTTGGATGCAGGCGGCCGACTGATTTCAGAGGGAGTCTGCCAGGATGGAAATATAGAAATCAAGCTGGATAATCCAGTGTTATGGAATGCCGAAAATCCGTATCTGTATTCGCTGCTCCTGAAAACAGACCAAGAGGTGATTTGCGAAAAGGTTGGGTTCCGCGAAATTTCAATTATCAACAGCGTTGTGTATCTTAACGGGAAAAAAGTAAAAATCCGTGGCGTTAATCGCCATGACAGCAGTCCATATGTCGGTCCAGCTGTTTCCTATGAACATGTCAGACATGACCTCGTGCTGATGAAACAACATAATATCAATGCAATTCGAACCAGTCATTACCCGAACGCACCTTATTTTCTTGAAATGTGCGACCGATATGGGTTCTATGTGATTGACGAGGCTGATATCGAATGCCACGGTGTTATCAATCTATACGGTAAAGACTCACATTTTGCAAAGCTTGCCGGGGATGAAAGCTATCGCGACGCATGGGTAGATCGTGTTGCCCTTCTTTATTCCAGGGATAAGAACCGCCCGTCTGTTCTTATATGGTCAATAGGTAATGAATCCGGCTATGGTCCAAACGCCGAAGCTGCACTTGCCTATTTAAAGGGTGTCGACCAAACAAGGCTAACGCATTACGAGAGCGATTACAAATCTCCGGATGGACATATCAACGACTTTTCAAACCTTGATTTTAAAAGCAGAATGTACGCCTCCTTCCGAGAGGTGGGCGAGTACTGCAGCAATCAAAACAACCATAAGCCATTTATACTTTGTGAGTATTCCCATGCAATGGGCAACGGACCGGGTGATTTGGAGGAGTACTTTCAACTGACAGAGAAATTCGATAATTTCTGCGGCGGCTTTATATGGGAATGGTGTGATCACGCTGTTTATATGGGCAAAACTGCGGACGGAAAAGAAAAATATTTTTATGGCGGTGATTTTGGAGAATTTCCGCATGACGGAAACTTTTGTATGGACGGATTGGTCTATCCAGATCGGCGAGTGCATACCGGTCTGCTGGAGTATAAAAATGTGATCCGGCCTGCACGCATGGAAAAAGGCAGCGGTAAAGATGAGTTTTTCTTAAAGAACATATTGGATTTTACAAACCTTAAGGATTATTTGACAATCTCCTATGAGATAACATGCAACGGTACGCTGGTATTAGACGGCGATATTAACGATGCTGAAACGCTGAATGTCCAGCCGCATGAAAGAAAAAAAATTGTTATTAGCATACCCGAGCTAAATGAACTGAACGGTCGAATTCTAATAAGATTCATTTACAAACAGAAAACGGATGATGTGTTCAAATCCGCTGGATATGAACTCGGTTTTGACCAGATTCAACTGGAGGATCGACGAGTAAAAGTGGATAACACCGTACAAAACGGTGGAATGATCAATATTGAGGAAACCGATGAAATGGTTATTCTATCCGGTGATTGTTTCCGCTATAAATACAACAAGCTTACCGGCGTATTTGATGAAATGACAGCAGGTAACAAGACATTGATTGAAAAACCGATGGAGTATAATATCTGGAGGGCTCCGACTGATAATGACCGCAGTATCAAACAACAATGGATTCAATGTGGATATGACCGTACGTTATCCCGCTGTTATCAAAGTGAAGTGAAGCGCCATAAGAATGCGGTCATAATAACAAGTGATTTGTCTATATCGGCGGTATACATACAGCGTATCCTGGAAATTGTGAGCAGATGGAAAATTGAAAGCGACGGGAGTATTTCCTGCAGGATGGAAGTGAAGAAGAACCCCAACACCCCGTTTTTGCCGAGATTCGGTATGCGTCTGTTCCTTCCGAAAGAAATGAGCAATGTCGAATATTTTGGCTTTGGTCCATACGAAAGCTATGTTGATAAGCATCGCGCTAGTTGGCTGGGTCTGTTTCGGGCAACTGCCAAGGAGCTTCATGAAGACTATGTCAAGCCACAGGAAAACGGAAGCCATTACGGGTGCGATTGGGTAAAAGTAAACGGATCTTACAGTGGGTGGAAAGCATGTTCTGTTTCGGAACCCATAAGCTTTAATGTATCACCCTATACCCAAGAGATGCTAACTAATGCGAAACATAATTTTGAGTTACAGGAAAGTGACTACACAGTCTTTTGTTTGGATTATATACAAAGCGGTATTGGATCCAACAGCTGTGGGCCTGAATTAGATGAAAAATACCGTTTGGATTCGGATTTCGTTTTTGAATTTAATCTTACTCCTGAGATATAAATTAGTAAGGCCGCCCTTTTGGGGCGGCCTTACTAATTTATTAACCCTGCTGGCTTTGCTGTCCCTGCTGGTTTTGTTGACCGGACTGTTTGTTTTGACCCATTCCGCTAATGATTTGCGGAATTTTATCCATAATTTGTCCCGCATTGCTTCCGACCGACATCATCTGAACGTTTTGGTTCTGATCATCAATTACGATTACCGCTTCGGTGTTTAGCTTTGCGCCGAGACCGAGGGCACCTGTTCCGCTTCCTGCTGAACCACCCATACCGCTGGCTCCCGCCGTGCCACCGCTCATATGGGCATTACCGCCGCCGTAACCGACCGTAACCGAAACGACAGGCATGAAAGTCTTTTCACCCTGTGTTACAGGCTTACCGATAACACCCTCTTTCTGAGTAAAGTTTTCTAAGCTGTGAAACAATACGTCCAGATTTTCATTTA
>DOWI01000361.1 GCA_003519645.1 Oscillospiraceae bacterium | reverse complement strand
ATGGAGGACAGGCATATGAAAACAACAGCCGAATTTTTAAGAAAATCAACGAAGCATGACTTGAATCCAATCCAGATTGATAAAATAGTCACGCTTTCCGATAGAGAGTTTCAAGTCTTCGCTGAAAACTTACTGCGGGATTATGATTTTATTTCTGAAAACATTGATATCATGGAAACTGATAATGACGGCACAACTCATTGTCTATTGATTATGAGTGAAACAGAACCTGACGGATATGCCGTAGACAGCCANNACCCACGTTATACCGCATATTTTCCGAATGCCCGCGACTTCGTAAACGCTAATATAAAACGCCTCGCCGACTATGCTATGTTCAAAGGAACGCAAAATACCGATGATGGTAAATGGGATATTTCCTACAATGAACTAGCTGAACATTTTGATACCACTGTCACTCCCGATAATGGCATCAGCGAACTTTTGCTGAAGGAATTGCAAGAGCGAAATGAGGTTGCCGAATGTATTATGACTGAGGACAGTATCGAAATGACTTTTCATCTGGAACATTGCCCACAGTGTCAGAAAGGCGGTATCGGCGGCTTTACGAGTCTGGTATCTCTAATGGGCTGCAATCTTGAAGATGTGCAACTGTGCGATTCTGGAGAAGATCACGACGTTGCAACCATTGTAGAGCTCAATGAAAACACGTTGACCGATGAAGGAAAACGTGATTGGAACGATGTTCTTATGGCAAAGGTTGAAAGAATCTATACAGGCTATTACGGTTTACAAATCGGGTTGTCAGGTTGTAAACCTGACCGCTTGCGTGACTTTTCCTTAATGCTTGCAGGCCAATGCTCTGCTGAGGACTACGATCGTTGGGTTAGTTCTACCCTTGAACAGGAGCAGGAAATGAAAATGAAATGAGGTGTTTATATTGCGCGGCAAAATGAAATCTGTTTATGGAATCTATAAAAAGCACGGACGTGATGAATTCTTGGAAGCGGCAAAATGTTATTCATGTCATGTGCAAAACAGCATTGAAGCCACCATATCTGAAATGGAATCCCGCTGGTATGACAGTTCACAAACAATGACCGAAGCAGAAAAAATGGTTGAGGACTACAACAATGGCGACTGTACTCTGTCACAAGACGGTAGCTACGCTACTGTTGATATCGGAATGACTATGTAAAATTGGAGGTTTATAATGAAGAAAACCACTATTTCAATCAGCTTTGAAGATGAAAAACTCAATGCGCTAAAACGATATATGCGTAAGAAAAACGCGGATATTGAAACCGAGCTGACAGCTCAGCTTGAAAAGCTGTACACCAAATATGTACCTACCGGAGTACAGGAATATATTAATGAACGTGATGCAGATGATGCACCTGCTCCTATTAAAAAATCAACAAAGCAACAGATAGCCGAACAGTAAGCCGTGTTCGCCAATGTAAGCCGGTTTGTGAGGCTTTATAAGGAATGACAGCATAAGCACCCGAACGACGATAAAAAGCCGTGTCGGGCATTTNNGATAAAATACAGATATTCTGGAATGATCTGACCACCGAAAAGCAACAGGAGATTATGGATGCCTTCGGCGATAACTGCAACTATGATGTGTTTCCCATAGCGGAGATATCAATTGAACCGGATGAAGAAATGGATATTTCGCCCAAGTTATAAGGCGGTTTCACAGGGTCGATTCTGAAGCAGNNGCCGACCGCTAAAGGCTTTTTAAGGATTTGGAGTAAAAAGATTTACGGTGCCGTGTTTCAGAAGCTTACGGAAACTCGGTGCCGTAAATTGCAGTTTTACCCACCGTACAAAGCTTTGATACGGTGCTTAAACAGATATGAAGGAGGGGTTGAATGAGCAAAAAGGAAGTTAAGCGTAGATTTCAGCTATGGATTAAACCATCCACATTGGAGCTTGCAAAGAAATTGCGCGAAGAGGATAACTGTGCAAGTATCGGTGAATTCATAGAAAAGGCAGTCATATTCTATGCGGGCTATCTATCGTCAGAGAATAACAAAAAATATCTGCCCAACATTGTCACTTCTACTCTTAAGGGAATCGTTGCTGAGAGCGATAATCGTATAAGTCGTGTGCTTTTCAAATTAGCTGTTGAGCTTGCTATGACCATGAATATCCTTGCAGTTGATCGTCAGGTTGATAAAATCGCTCTCGATCGATTACGTGGTGAATGCGTTCAGGAGGTAAAGCGACTCAACGGCTCACTCACCTTTGATGATGCAGTGGCTTGGCAGAAAGGTGAATTATAATAACGGGAGGTGTGTATTTTGGCAAAACTTGTGACAAAGTTCAAATATATCAAACCGAACAGTAAAATGAATGCCGGAGGTTATGCTAAGTACATTGCCACCCGTGAAGGTGTTGAGAAAATTGATGATACACAGGGGATGGCTCCTGTAACAATAGAGCAACAGCGACTCATCGAAAAGCTCCTGCGGGATTTTCCTGACAGCGCTGAAATGCTTGAATACGATGATTATATAAAAAGCAGAACAATATCGTCTGCAACAGAATTTATTACAAGAACACTTGAAGATAATGCATATAAGGTTATGCAGACGAAAACCTATGCCGATTATATTGCAACCCGTCCACGTGCTGAACGTTTTGGTTCACATGGATTATTTACTGATGACGGTGTTAAGGTTTCGTTGTCAAAGGTTTCAGATAAACTGAAAATACATGATGGTAATGTGTGGACGATGATTGTATCTCTGCGTCGGGAGGATGCCGAGCGGCTGGGTTTTAATAATGGCATACGATGGCGGGATATGCTTCGCACTCAAACCGAGGCCCTATCAGCCAATCTAAAAATTCCGATGGAAAATTTAAAATGGTTTGCGGCGTTCCACAACGAGAGCCATCATCCACATGTTCATCTAATTGCATATTCGAATATTGAAAATGAAGGATATCTGACTCCGCAGGGCGTTAACAATATACGAGCATCACTTGCAAGGGATATTTTTGCTCAGGATAACATTGAAATATATAAAAAGCAGACAGAGTTTCGAAATACACTTCGCCATCGCAGTAAAGAAATCATTTCAGAAATTATCAGTAGGATAAATACGGATGGCTATGAGAACCCAAAAATAGAGGAACTGTTCTTACGCTTAGCAGATAAACTCTCCAAAACAGGTGGCAAAAAGGTGTACGGATATCTTAAAACCGATGTAAAAGCAATTATTGATTCTATCGTCGATGAGCTGTCAGCAGACGAGAGAATCTCCGCATTATATGATTTGTGGTATGAGCAGAAGTTTGAAGTGTTGCGAATCTATACGGAAGATTTACCTCAGCAGATACCTCTATCGCAAAATCTGGAATTCAAATCAATCAAAAATGTCGTTATCAGTGAAGCAATGAATATCATCCTTGACCGCCAGACCTTTGAGGATGAGGATATCAATGACGATCAGCAATGCGAGCCGACTGACGCTGAATCTGAAACAGCTGATCCGCCTCCGCCACTCACGGAATACAACCATCTTATAGCAAAACAGAATAAAAACAACTGGGATAAATATCAACTTGCGAAAATCTGTCTTGATTATGAATCTGAGCATTACAGTATAGATGAAGCGGTGAAATGGTTAATTGAATCGGCACAGGATAATTATACTGTGGCACAGTACAAGCTTGGAAAAATGTTTCTGCATGGAGAGAATGTCGCGAAGGATATCCCATATGCTTTTCGATGGTTAGAGCTTGCCGAGGAACAGAATAATCAGTATGCTCAGTATTTGCTTGGCAAGACATATCTGCTGGGCCAAGATGTTGAGCAAGACATAGAAAAAGCTGTTGATCTCCTTGAAAAATCCGCAAAGCAAGGTAACAAATATGCCGCATACACTCTTGGAAAAGCTTATCTTGATGGTAGTGATGTTCCGAAAGATATTGAGAATGCATTGGATCTGCTGGCCGCCTCAGCTGATCGTGGATTTGAAGCGGCCGAATATATGCTTGGAAAGCTACTTCTTAACGGTGAATTTATAGAAAAAGATACAGAGAAAGCTGTCCGATATCTTGAACGGGCGGCGGGAAAAGGTAATCAGTTTGNNCGATGAGGACACACCGAAGGGTATCAGCAAGGCCATATGGTATCTTGAAAAGTCAGTTGAGCAGAATAATATGTATGCGCAGTACGCTCTTGGCAAGATGTATCTCTACGGCAGAGATGTGGAACGTGATGCCGGAAAAGCAATTGACCTTCTCACGGCATCAGCTGAGCAAAGTAATACTTATGCGGCGAGCCTTTTAAAAAGTTATCGGCACAATAAAAATATTTCAGTTAGTATAGGTGTGCTCAGGATGTTCAGTCATCTAAGCCGAATCATTCAAAACAAGCTTGATGATGAAAAGCGTGGTAAGCCCGGCATTATCGACCGCAAACTAAAGTCTGTCATAGACAAAAAGAAGCAGGCACACGGACAACGCCTCGAATAGAGCATGTCATTAATCAATTTCATCTATGCTGAAAGGAGCGTTCTATGTCAACCTACATTTATTTTACAGAAGCTCAGAAGGAGCAAGCCAAAGCAACCGATCTAGTATTTTTTTTGCAAAGCCGTGGTGAAATGCTGAAACGCTCTGGTAGCGAATACGAGTGGCGTAATGGGAATGCCAAGGTCACGATCAGGGGCAATAAATGGTTTCACCATTACGATAACGAAGGTGGCACTGCGGTGGATTTTGTCCGCCGTTTTTTTAACGTCGATTTTCCAGAAGCAATGCAAATTCTGCTTGGCGGGAATTATGGGACACTAGAGATTTCTAACCAACCCACTTCAAAGTGGCCTATGAAATTATTTGTGCTACCTGAAGCCAATAGCGATATGCGGCGAGTATATGCGTATCTCTTGAAACAGAGGTTTATTGAACGTGAAGTGATTCATTATTTCACCCATAATAAAATGCTATATGAAGACAAGGAGTTTCACAACTGCGTATTTGTCGGCCATGATGAGAACGGCATCGCACGACATGCTCACAAACGCGGAACCCATAGCGGTAGTACCTACAAGGGAAATGTTGGCGGCAGTAATGCAGATTACAGTTTTCATTATACCGGTACCTCTAACACGCTATTTGTGTTTGAAGCACCGATAGACATGCTATCATATATTTCACTATACCCAAAGAACTGGCAGCAGCATAGCTATGTCGCGCTTTGTTGCGTAGCGGAGCATGCTGCCATACATCAGATAAAAGTGAATACAAATATAGATACAGTTTATCTGTGTCTTGACCATGACATGGCAGGAATTGAGGGTTGCTATCGTATTGCCGAAAGCATTCATAAACTCGGAGATTATAACGTTTATCGTAAAGAGCCTATTCATAAGGATTGGAATGAACAGTTAAAAGAGAAAAATGGTATCCAACCTATTCCCGGAACGGATCATCCGAATCTAGAATGTGTCCGTGAGCTTTGTATTTCGCTTTCTGAAGATAGAATCGAATGGTCGGATGAATATGAGCAACTCCGAAAATATCCCCAGCAACTTAATGCTCGATTCTTTGACAAACTCACAAAATCACTCGATATATTAAAAAATACTAATCCCAACAATATATCTGTTGTGCAAGAGCGCACACTTGAAATAACAAGAAGTGCTCTTGCCTTTTCATTTTTAAGGCACAGACAGTTAGGTATAAAAACGAACGAACAATGGTACACAGGTTTTATGTTGAATCAATACAATCCATTCCATAATAATGGAAGCTATAACCGCCGCATTACAGATATGGAAAACGAGCTGAACCTCATTAAGCAAGAGTATACGTCCTATAATGTTTACGCTAAATCTGAAATAGAAAACATGATAAACCGTGTTCTTGGTCTTGGGCTTGACGCTGTGAGGCTGAACGCCTTTGTAGCTCTTAATAACCAGGAGCAGATAGAAGCTCCACAAATGTCAATGTAAAAGGAGTTGAATACCATGAGTCCAATCGGAACGCTGATACTCGTTGCATCCGTAATGTTTACGGTTCTTGGCTTGATATCATTACTTGCACACATTTATAACTTAAACAACATCAAATCAAAAACTGTCGGCGACGGTCAGCATGGAACTGCCCGTTGGGCACGAAAAGAGGAAATCTTCAAGACTTATAAGCGCATTCCGTTTACGCCTGAGCTATGGCGTAAAGGTAAGAATCTACCGGAAGCACAAGGCATTATTGTCGGATGCAATTCACCGATAGAACCGCTTGCGCTCCCATTTAAAAAGAAAAAGAATTTCATGGCACCCACTATCGCCATCGTAGATGATTCCGATGTTCATGCGTTAATGATTGGTGCCGCCGGTGTCGGTAAAACGGCATATTGGCTGTATCCAAACCTAGAATATGCTTGTGCCTCGGGCATGAGTTTTGTAACATCCGATACCAAGGGAGACCTCTATCGTAACTACGGTAATATTGCAAAGGACTACTACGGATATAATGTGGCGGTTATAGATTTGCGGAATCCGACTCGCTCAGACGGCAACAATCTTTTACACCTTGTAAACAAATATCAGGATTTATATAAAGCAAATCCCGAAAGCCTTATGTATAAGGCAAAGGCTGAAAAATATGCCAAGATTATTGCGAAGACTATCATTCTCTCAGGCATGGATGCCGCTTCGTTTGGGCAGAACGCATACTTTTATGATGCTGCAGAAGGATTACTCACATCTACAATTCTGCTTGTATCTGAATTGTGTAAACCTGAACAGCGACATATTGTCTCCGTGTTCAAGGTAATTCAAGAGCTTCTCGCTCCGTCGAAAGTAAAAGGTAAAAATCAGTTTCAGTTACTGATTGAAAAATTACCTCCCGAACACAAAGCAAAATGGTTTGCAGGAGCGGCACTCAATACCGCGGAGCAGTCAATGAATTCAGTTATGTCAACGGCTCTGTCTCGACTAAATGCATTTCTCGATTCAGAATTAGAGCAGATTTTGTGTTTTGATACCGCTATCGATGCGGAACGATTTTGTAACACAAAGTCTGCTATTTTTATTGTTATGCCGGAAGAGGATAGCTCGAAGTATTTTATGGTCAGCTTAATCATCCAACAGCTCTACCGTGAGATACTTGCCGTTGCAGACGAACAAGGCGGCAAACTCAAAAACCGTGTTATGATGTATCTTGATGAGTTCGGCACCTTGCCGAGAATTGAGTCGGCTGAGATGATGTTCTCCGCCTCCCGTTCCCGCCGTATATCAATTTGCGCCATCATACAGTCTTTTGCACAGCTTGATAAAAATTACGGAAAAGAAGGTTCTGAGATCATCACAGACAACACACAGCTCACTATCTTCGGCGGATTTGCACCAAACAGCGAATCGGCACAGGTTCTATCCAAGGCGATGGGTAGCCGTACCGTGCAATCGGGNNCGACCCTTCACAATCCATTCAGATGATAGAACGTGCGCTCATGACTCCGGATGAACTGAAAGCCATGCAAAAAGGACAGTTTATTGTGATGAAAACAGGCTTTTATCCGATGATTGTCAAGCTTAAACTTTTCTTCAAATGGGGCATCCAGTTCGGCGAAGAATACTCGGTAGCTGATAAAGGCAACCGCAAAGTGTCGTATGCCGGGAAAGACGATTTGCAGGACGAAATTTTCAAGAAATATCACTCTACTGTGGAACCCGATAAACCGGGGGATAACGCCGTTCCTGATGCTCCCGACAGTGAGGATATTCCTGCTGGTGGCGGTCAACGACAGTATGAATCGCACAAAGCACCAACATCAAATCGCACACCAATCCGAAACGGTGTAAGCGGAGGTGTCAATTGTGAGTAGATTTTCATTTCTGTATCGTAGCGAGCTTCCGTCCCGTGCCGTTGCGGTATATATGTATCTATACGACCGTGCCAACAAGGAAGGTCAGTGCTATCCGGCAATTCCGACGATAGCATATGAGCTAAAACTGTCACGCAGTACCGTCAAGCGCGCGCTTNNAAATGCCACCTTGATTTTTTACGAAAAGTACAATCCCACTACCAAGGGATAACTCTGCCTATATCCCGGACCGAGGGGAGGTTCAAGGTGAACCGAGAAAGTGAACCTCCCACTCTAAAGGGAACGATTAACTACAGAAAAATAACAAATATAGCATATGACTTACAATGATAAATAGTGTGATTGACATGCTTATTTTAATATGCATTGTTCAATCTTGTATCTGCCTGTTTATTTTCTGCTGTTAAATGTTTTGAGTTTCGTAATTTCATCATCAATCACGCTTTTATCGAGCCGCTCAAACAGAATAGATATTTCAGGCAGTGCATAACCGGCTGGAACGCTTTGAATTTTCCACTCGCTTGATAAATTTAACCAATCAAATATCTTGTTAGATGAAAATGGAAGAAATGGAGCGAGCAGAACTGCAAGATTTGCAATAAGCTGAACGCAGTTAAACAGCGTATCATCGCACTTGCCCCGATCAGAGGCACGTGTTTTCCATGGTTGCTCAGAATCATAATACTTGTTTCCAAAGCGCACGAGTTCAAATACCTCATCAAGAGCATCTTTCAGTTGGCCGTTCTCAATTTTCTCACCCACGGATGCAAAAGCTTTTTTGATCGACAAATAATTGTCATTATCAAGTACACCATCAGGAATTCTATGACCTTGATATTTTGCAATGAACGCAAGCGTACGGTTTATAAAATTACCGTATGCGCCCACAAGCTCGGAATTATTACGCTCCACAAACTCACGCCACGAAAAATCCGTGTCACGCTTTTCCGGGCCGTTGGCAATAAAGAAATAACGCAGTGCGTCAGGATTATAGCGGTCGACAATATTAATAGCCCAAATTGCCCAATTCTGGCTGGTCGATATTTTTCTACCCTCAAGCGTAAGATGCTCACTTGATATAATATCGTCAGGCAATCGCCAACCACCCCCGTTTGCAATCAGAAGTGACGGCAGAATAATGGTGTGGAACGGGATATTATCTTTGCCGTGAACATAGTAGTGCCTCGCATTTTCTCCCCAGACTTCAGAGTGCTGAATGTCTCGCTTGTCGGCAACGATCTTGCTTGCAGACAGATAACCGAGAACATTTTCAGCCCAGATATATATCCTTTTGTGTTCATATCCTTCCTTCGGCACATCAATGCCCCAGTCAAGATCGCGCGTAATGGCACGATCTCGCAGGCCTTCGTCGATATATCGCTTTGTAAAGGCAATTGCGTTTTTTCGCCAGTGGGGATGCTCGCTTAAAAACGCTGTGAGCTGATCTTCAAGTTTTGAAATTTCGATATATAGCTGTGTCGTGCTGTTGAAAGTTAGTGAGTTTCCGCAGTCGGCGCATTTCGGCTCTAAAATGCTTTCCGCTTCAAGCACCGCGCTGCAAGAATCACACTGATCACCTCTTGTGTATGAATCGCATATTGGACACTTCCCCACGATAAGCCGATCAGTGAGGGTTTTACTGCACGTCGTGCAAAAGGCCTGCGGTACGGTTTTTTCACAAATATATTCACTTTCGTATAGTTTTTTGTGAAAATCACGAACAAAATCCTTGTGCCAATTGTCCGACGTTTTACCGTACAGATCATAACTGAACCCGAGCTTGTGGAACACCTCGGCGAATTCCTCGTGATATGATTCGCTGATTTCTTTCGGCGTTTTGCCTTCCTGCTTTGCTCTAATCGTGACGGGAGTTCCATGACAATCGCTTCCGGAAACATAAAACACATTATCGCCTTTGGCACGATAATAACGAGCGATGACATCGCCGGGAAGCAATGCGGCGATATGACCGATGTGGAGCGAGCCGTTTGCATAAGGCCAAGCTCCGCCAATTAAAATGTTTTTCATAGTAAATACCTCTTTTCATAATTAGTTTTGATAACACGCGAGAAATAAAAAAGCTCTCACCCCCAAAAAATTCGGCTATGCCGTAATTTCAGGGACGAGAGCTTTACGCTTCGTGTTACCACCCTAATTTGCTTATCCCTCACGAAATAAGCCTTGTCGAGTTCGGATAAGAGAAAGAAAAAGTAACATTCTATTCCTTGTCGAAACTCTATCGCTATCACGGGCGATCCGGCGTAGCCTACATTTCGGTACGCAGCTCAGAGACCATGTTCGGCGATGTTCACTTTTCCCACTCTCAGCCGCCTTATATTATAAAGGCTATGGGATTCTCTGTAAAAGCTACGATCGCTTACTCTTTCTCGTCAAAGCTTTTTGATTATTCTATTATATTCACCACTGTATGCAGGAAATATACGGTTATTGTTTTTTACATATCAGCAACGCGTGATTACTCATGCCAGTACAAGACTCATGGGATGTCATTTGCTCATATAAAGGCTTCATTACTTCAAATCGTTCATCAGTCATGTTATTTATTATGCTCATTGTTATAAAGAAGTCCGTTCCAAGATTTCTCAGCTTGATTAGTCCATGCTTCCCAGCGGTGTCATCCATTTCTTCCGGTGTTGTAAAATAAAATGTATCCGGCTTGAGATCATCTGTGCCACGGGCAAGAATAAACTCGTTAGCTCTTTCGTTTGGATAAGTTTCTCGGTAGTAATCATCGTCATAAACACAAGCGCCGACATATACACCGATTTTGTTGATATATGCAAAGGCAACTATTCCTCCGGTTTTACAAACCCTTCGACACTCTGCAAAAACAAGCTCTCGTTCCTCCGGTGGCAGATGATACATAGGTCCGAGACATAGTACAACATCAAAGCTGTCGTTCGTAATATCTTTAAGATTTGTTGCATCACCTATATGACATGATATATTTTTCAGTCCACTGTCAGAGATTTTCCTATTGAACAATTCTATTTGTGATGGAACGAGATCAACTCCAACATACTCTTTACATTTGTCTGCGTAATAAAAACCGTAATGCCCCGTAGCACAGCCTACTTCAAGCACACGGCTGTCGGGTTTTATAAAACTCTCCAAGTGCTTTTTTGTATAGTGAAATTCAAGGTTAGAACTGCGGCTGATAGTCGCCCGTCCGTCTTCTCTGCCGGTGCTATACTGTGTTATAATCTTGCTTTGATTGGTTGACATATTGCTCACTCCTTATTCGGATTTTATTATTTCTAACAGTTTTAAGGTTTTTATTGGAACGTCTGTAGCAAAACTATTTTTTTGTAAAAGAGAGCGACTTTTCAATCACTTCCACATGAAATTTTCCTTATAAAAAATTAAACGGTTGAGGGCTTTTGAGCCTTCAACCGTTATGTTCGTAAAAGTTTTATCTGATAAAACAATTATGAGTATAACAGCAAAAGCCCGTTGTCAAGCATGACTACGAGTTGCACTAGTTGCATATTCATATGAGCTATAGTTGTTGTCGTCATATCGAGCTTCTGCCTCCTTATATATCTTTATTTACAGAATAGCACATAACTATATATGTGTCAATATCCAATATTGGATTTTTATACTAATATGTTTACTTTTTTAGACTTAAGACATTGTTTTGTAAACATATTTCTGATATACTTTATTCAAACAACTATTTGAGGTGACAAAAATGCAGGAAACAAATGAAATACACTTGCGTGTTTCATATAATAAACTCTGGAAATTGATGATTGATAAGAACATTAAAAAGGGACAATTACAAGCGGCGATAGGCGTGAGTAAAGGGACAATGGCTAAAATGGGTAAAAATGAAAATGTATCTCTTTCCGTTCTTCTCTCTATTTGTGAGCATTTGAATTGCGACTTTGGAGATATTATTGAAGCTGTGCCAAACGAAATACGTTCTGCAGACAAACCCACGCCTTATTATATGGCTTATGAAAACCGCTACCAGAAAGTGTTTTCCGCAGGCGCGATCTGCTGGGGGCATTCTCCCAATGATGATATTCTAATTCGTGCGTTGTCGCGCTGGGTTGCGGATAACAATTTGAAAGGCAAGCGAATCATCGAGTATGCCTGCGGCGAAGGTTCATGCGGCATCATTCTGTCAAAGCTCGGCTGTATTTACCATGGTGTTGATATAGCACCGTCTGCTGTGGAACATGCTTCGCTGGCACTTGCCGGATTCCCGAGCGCGTCCGTATCTCAGCTTGATATGGTAAACGAGCGTGTTAATGAAAAATATGACGCCGCCCTTGATGTCATGGGATTTCATATGCTCGTGACCGATGATGATCGATTGAAATATCTTGCGAATGTTAACGGCTCTCTGACATCGGGTGCGCCTGCTTTGTTTTTCCGTGAAAGCTATCGTAAGGACGCATACAGCGGCCAGGTCATGTCTTTTGATGAATGNNGGAATGGAAGCAGATTTCAGGTTCGGACTATGAGACACCGGAACCAAGAAAGGTCGGGCAGAGCGATATTGTAATCAACATACCTCTTGTTCCGGCGAGAGCAAAAAACAAGGCTGATTATATAGCGGAAATGGAAGCCGCAGGCTTTGTTGTGGACGAATTTATAGAGATGGACATCAATATGCAGTGTCCGTATTCAGCGTCGATTTATGTGCATAAGAAGTGAGGTCGTTATGAAATACAAAGCTATATTTTTTGACCGAGATGGAACATTAACTTATTTCAATCCCGAAAAGGAAGCATGGCGTAATAAAATAGTTGCTTCATGGAGCGGAAAACCGTTTGACTTGTCTTATGATAAGATGATGAATCTGTTTGCACTTTCGGCTGAAGGCAGAAATCCTTGGTATAAAAATCTTGATAACGAGCGTGAGTTTAATAAGCGCTATTACCGTAATCTGCTCATTAGCGAAGGTGTTACCGAAAACCTTGATAAACGAGCAGAACTGCTTTTCAGCGAGCTTTGGTGTAATAATGACCGTTTACTTTTTTCAGAAACTGTAGAGGTGCTTGAATACTTCCACAGCAAAGGTTATAAAATGGGCGTAATCAGCGATACGTCACCTTCTCTCGAATACACCTTACAACAGCTCGGCATCGCAAAATATTTCACTTCTTTTACAGCAAGCTCACTTGTTGGAGCAGGAAAACCCAGCCCGATTATCTTTAACGCGGCACTGAATGCTCAAGGTGTAACCGCCGCTGAAAGCCTGTATGTAGACGATTATAAGCCCGAGGCCGACGGCGCACGGGAACAGGGCTTCACATCGTTTCTGATAGACAGAAACGGCAAAAATGAAGATAACTGGACAATTACGAATTTGAAACAACTAATAAATTACGTGGAGAATAAAAATGAGTAAGAAGTTTGGAATAATCGGTTTTGGACATCTTGGTAAGGCTTTTGCCCACGCGCTTTTGAATCTGGATATAAGTAAAGAGGAGATTGTGATTTGTGCAAGGTCTATACAAACCCTTTCTCTTGCAGAAAAGGAATTCGGGCTTACAGCAACGGATAAAATTCATAATGTTATTGATCTCTGCGATAATCTTATAATAAGTCTTAAAAGGGATACTTTTATAGAACTGCCGCCTATCAAAGTTGAAGGAAAGAATGTAATAAGTCTTATGGCAGGAGTTCGTATATCTGAATTGAATGAAAAACTGTATGGCGCGAAAGAAGTGTTTCGCGTCATGCCTACGTTATCTATTAGCCGAGGAGACGGAATTATTGGGTATACGCATACAAAGAATGCGGAATGGATAGATCTGTTTTCCGGTATGGGATATGCTTTTGAAACCGAGGAATCCGACATTGAGAAAGTAACCGCCTATTCCGCTTGTGGGCTTGGATTTGCGGCCTACCTGATTCATTCCATGATATCGGCGGGGATTGCCTTGGGGTTTGATGAAAAGACAAGCAAGGAAATTGCCGAATCCAACTTCAGGACAGCAATGTCCTTTTCGGATTACAGTAAAACAATATCTGAAGTAGCAACAAAAGGCGGAGTCACCGAAGCAGGGATACAGTACATGAACGATAATCATGTAAATGAGCATATTCTTCAATCAGTAAAGCAGGCATACCGAAAAGCTACCAAAAATCAAGGAGGTCATAATGAGCAAATCACAGAATATTTACGATAACCAAACTTTCTTTGACGGCTATAAGAAGTTGCGCGAAAACCCATACAGCGCGAATAATCTGGAGGAAAAACCGGCGCTGTTCTCGCTCGCCCCGGATTTGACCGGTAAAGCTGTGCTCGATCTCGGCTGCGGTTACGGAGAGAACTGTGCCGAATTTAAGCGGTTTGGCGCAGCAAAAGTGACCGGAGTTGATATTTCCGAAAAGATGCTTTCCATCGCAAAAAGTGAGAATGCTGATATAGAATTCATCCATGCCGACATGAGTGATTTGTCATTTGTTAAGGGAAAATATGATGTAATTTTCAGCTCGCTCGCTGTGCATTATATTGAAGATTTCANNGTTGCAATAAGCGTATTCCAGCTACTGAATCACGACGGATATTTCATCTTTTCGCAGGAGCATCCGCTCACTACCGCGCCAATTGCCGGAGCGAGCTGGACAAAAGATACGGAAGTGTACAACATTATAACCTGACAGATTACACCCACAGTGGAAAGCGCAGTACAACATGGATTGTGGACGGTGTTGAAAAATACCACCGCACGTTCTCGGATATTGTTAATGCGTTGTCTTCTTCCGGGTTCGTCATTACAAAAATGCTGGAGCCTACCCCAACCGAAGAAATGATCAAGCGTGATCCTCGTTGGGAAAAGGATCTGCATAAACCGAATTTCCTGCTGATAAAAGCTTGGAGGATGTAATGGAAGAAAGAAAAGCAAGTCGGATAAACAAAACCGCATGGGAATATCGAGCATATGAATTCTGGAACAACCAGCATACGCCAGAAGAATTGGTGGAAAAAATTAAAAGAGACCCTCTTGCAAGGTTGCGCTATCATCAAAAGTATTTATCTGATGTGAGGGGACTGAAAATTGCGAATCCGTGCGGTTCAAACGGACGAATAGCTGTTCCGCTTGCATTGTTTGGCGCTGATGTTACAATTTTTGATATTTCTGAGGAAAATAAAAAATACGCATTGGAGCTTGCCGAATGCGCCGGTGTAAAAATCGAATATATTGTATGTGATTTTTACGATGCCGCCGAATCAGGCTATTCCAATACATATGATATAGCTTATTTGGAAGGCGGGATTCTGCATTATTTTCACGATATCAACCGTTTTACTTCGGTGCTGTATGATATTCTAAAGCCGGACGGTCGCCTGATTCTGAGCGATTTTCATCCTTTTCGCAAGATATTGCGTAAGGGTCCTCACGCATTAAGCCAAGGGAATATAACGGACGGAGATTATTTTGACAGCGCTGTTCACAAAGGCGACGTTGCGTATAGAAGCTTCTTTCCCGAAAGCGAACAGACATATTTTCCGGACTGTTCATTACGGTTTTATACTATAAGCGAGATAATTAATGCCGTGATCGGCGCGGGTTTTGTTTTGAAAGAATTTATAGAACATTCAAACTGGGAAAATCACAAGCTGCCAGGTGAATTCACTATTATTGCAGATAAGCAGAAATGAGACGAATGTTATGACTTATCCAAAAATGATTATCTTTGATTACGGACATACCCTGTTGTATGAGCCGGGATGGGACTCAATGCGCGGAAACACGGAACTTTTGAAATATTCGATAAAAAATGAAAACCATTGTACCGTTGAAGATGTCCAGAAATGTGCCGAAATGGTGTTCGGCGAAAATGTGGAGCGTATTCGTGAACTTGGCTATGATATCTCCGGTCAGGTCGGAGACCGGTTTCTGTATGAATTTTTAGGAATAGAATTCTCCCTTTCCCCACGAGAAATGGAAAC
>DOWI01000147.1 GCA_003519645.1 Oscillospiraceae bacterium | reverse complement strand
CCATTGAAGCAATCCAGAATGGGCGCCACATACAGTTTTCCGTCGCGACAAGGCACCTCGGTGATATCCGTCAGCCACTTCTGGCAAGGTGCATCGGCAGTAAAGTCTCTGGCAATAAGATTCTCTGCCTTCTGAGCGACCGCATCTTCCCTGGTGATGCCGTTGGGATACCGCTTTGCCTTATGTAGCAAGCCATGCGCCCTCAGCGTCCGATACACTGTGGAATAGCTGATATCTTCTCCTTGCTGGCGCAGAGCCAGATGAATCCGCCGGGCCCCGTAATTCTCGTTCCCTGGGAATCGACTGAGGATTTCTTTTATCTTGACCAGAAGAGCGTGCTGCCGCACCTTGCGCTGGGTAGGCTTTAGGCTCCGGTAATACCCGGATTCGCTCACCTTCAAAACCCGACACAGCTGCTGCACGGTCCATCTTTTGCGGTGCAGGCTGATGTAGGCGTACAGCCGCACAACTGTTACCTCTTCCGGTCTCTGGCGAAAAAACCGAGTGCATCCTTAAGTATTTCATTTGCAATACGCAACTCGTTGACCTTACGCTGAAGCTCCAGCTCTCGGGTGCTCATCCCATGATCGGAAAGGTAGGGCCGTCCGCTGCCCACAAAGGCTTCTTCTCCATGCTCCTTTTTGCTGCGCCGCCAGCTGGACAGCGTATGGTAGGATAGCCCCAGCTGCTCTGCTGCTCGCCGAACACCAATTTCTTGTGACAGGCGTACCGCTTCTTCTTTGAACTGCTTGTCATATCGCTTCATTGCAAAAACACCTCGCTTAAAGTATTCTATCAGATTTTGCGCGTTTTGCGTCTGCACTTTTATGATAACAGTCCATATATCGATAAGGCAGCGGTCAAAATACCCTCCACAACTTGGTCGCGCCCGATTTTATCCGGCTCGATTTCACAAGATTACAAGGAATACAGCTCAAGCGGCACACACACCGGCATTGACATTGCTGCTGCAGCAGGAACCAGTGTCTACGCAGTAAGCAATGTGTCTCATAGCAGCATAATCAGCACAGGTGTAGTAAACGGAGTGACTTACTTAGTGAACTATGGAAACCACATAACTTGCACCGCAAACAGCAAGTCTGTAATCTACGCACATTTGTCGAAATTCTCCAACGGGACAGCAGATACTACCACTGCATCCTACCGCCAACCGTATAATGGTACACAAACGAAGACTACCAAAAGTACATTTACCCCTGCCACCGGTNNCACAGGTTGGTCCGACGGAAATCATTTGCATTTTGAGACTGTAGGCTCTGACCCTTACCTTTCGGTAGTGTTCCCTGACGTTGGTTACTAAGTATCTTCTGAAGTAACAGAGTAATAGTATGATGACGACGCCCACAAATAATGAGTTCAATTTGTGGGCGTCGTTTTAATCCAGGGGTTTAGGTTTTGAAAGGGTGATAAAATGAAAAAAATATTACTACTGATTATTGCTGTTATAATTTTGCTTAGCGGGTGCTTCCAATCATCACATGATACGTCGATTCCCGAATCGGCCGAACCAGAGGCGCCATATGTAAAAGAAATAATGACGTCATTTACTNNAGGGGTTCTTGGACTCGGTGAAGAACTTACTGCGAAAGTAATCACCCCCCAAAAGGTTGTTTTGAATGAACCCATAGAGAAGTTAGTGACCTCCCCTTTGGCGAATACTGTTTTTGCAATCTCGGAAGGCGGAAATGTATATGGCTGGGGAGCAAATCTATACAAAACTATATCTGACGATGAAGTATCGGTCTTTTATACGCCTACTCAAATCCATTATGACATTGGTGTCTCCGAGATAGCTTTGTCACATCACATTGTCACGATTTTAAGTAAGAATGGGGATGTGTATGGGTATGGATGGAACCAGGGGGACGATGGTATCCATGATGAGGGCGCTTCATTTTTAGCCTCCGACCATAACCTCCACAAAATCGAACTGCCAACCGGCAGCGAGATTGCTCAATTTGCAAACTCAGAGTCCAGCCGTGTATTCCTCACCTCTGCGGGCGATGTTTATATACAAGGCGCGTTCGTTCAAGGAAAAATGCATTATGACAATCCAACGCAGATATTATTCCCAGAGAAAATTACCAAAATAGGAGCTATGACTCATGGAGTGGTTGGCTTATCAAATACAGGAAAAATGTATTTTGTTGGTGAAGACCGCTTCGGGATTGTAGGTGACGATACTGCCGAATACTATGACATTTATGAGGCACCGATACTGGTTAGTAAAGTTTCTGATGAAATAAGCGATTTTTCGACGTCGTTAAGTTCCATTATNNGGGGATACAACTTAGGTAAAAACAATGCTGAAAGTAATGCTGAAGTGATCGTCACCCCAAATCGTCTTGAAATCGACGATGATTCATCTGTAATTTATTATCATTGTGGGGAATTTTCAAGTGCATACATAACCGAAGACCATTCTGTTTATGTATGGGGAAGTAATTTCCAAAATATTTTTATGGACGAAGCGCATGAATCAAGTTATCGCCCGAAAAAGCTTGATTTTTCAAATTACTTGTAAGCAGTAATATTGAAAACTATTATAATAACTATTTGTATGCTTTTTGTATTTGCTGTCACTGGGTGTAGTCACAGTAATGCGGATTTACCTTCCTCTGAAGGCAACAGCGCTCCAATAGATACACCTATTGTCGGGACGGATCCTGCAACGAAAGAAGAATGTTACGCCAAATATATAAAACCGCTATCTCTCGGCAGGGCGTTGGAAATGGAGTGGAAAGAACCCAAACAGTTATTTTCCACAGAGATTCAGTTGGTTGGCTGCTGGTACAAGGCTTTTCTTCAGATAATGATTGGAACGAAATTTGGGAGAATGACTTTTCCGAGACATTGGTGGCGAAAGTATTGAATGCACTTCAGCGGAACGCACTGCCTAAATCGACTTTTACTGGAAAGGGGATGAGTCCAATGTTTTAGAATACTTGATATCCAGAAAACAGAAAGAGACTAAATAGTAAAAAAGGAGTATAATAATGAAAAGAAAAGGCTTTATTGCGTTAGCTCTTGCCATAAGTTGTCTTTTGGCTCTTAACTTATCTGCATTTGCTGAGACCGCTCCTGCCGATGGCAAAACATTGCATGATCATAGCGAAAATGCTATCATTGCGAATGATTACGCAATTCAAATAAGCAAAGAAGCGGTCGAAAAGATGGAAGCATACCTTGATACTCTTGATGTTGAAGCCCGTCAACTTATTGCGGAAGACCAAGAATTGGTTCAGATGATGCAACAGGATTTCTATTGGGCACCTCAAGCCCCAAGGACAACAAGGGCTTCCGTGACTTTGCCGCTGAGTGGCTACGGTGATGGAACTTATTATACCTATAACGGAAGCGCTTGTACATGTCATTCTTACTGCACATATTCGATTCCATCCGGGGGTACAACTACTCGGTGTTACAACACCANNAATCCAATGCAAGGGCTTTGCCGATTATGTTTTCAAACAATATACCGGATCTGATGTGTCGAGTACCAGCGCGGTTTCCGATTGCCCTTCTTCTATAACCAATGATTCTGCTGGGCAAACGAAAATCAAAAACTTCTTATCAGGACTGACGGTCGGATCTAATATAAGGGTAAAAGTTCGGAATGCATCATACAACCATTCCTTTATCATCACTAAAATTACTGCTGATGGCATTACACTGTATGATTGCAACGGCACGTCTTCTGCATGTAAAGTAAGAGTCATAACAAGAACATGGGCACAACTCACTTCTGCCTATAGTGGTGTTGTATCAGCTTGGGAAGCATAAGTAGCATACATTATGTTGCGGTCAGGTGCGTTTGTACCTGACCGTAACATAAATTAACGAATTATAGGGGTGTATAGGGTGAAAAGGTTTTTTGCAATTATTCTTTTTTTCGCAGTTACGTTGTGTAGTTGTGGCAACCCTGCAGGACAGGGTATGCCCAATGCGGCCACAGAAGAGCCGAACGAATCTTCCCCGTGGAAGAACTTCACAGATTTAAGCGGAGATGCAATAACGATAGAAGAGGAAGACATAAAGAGCCTAAATCTCACTTATGCAATGGGTTGGAACTTTGACGCAGAGGGCTATCGTACAATACGGCGTGGGGATACTATGGGTAATGGCACTGTAATCGAGACCGCTTCTGCTTACCATATCCAATATAAGGAAGACCCATTTTATAATCGAGAAATTCATGCTGACGGATTGCCCGGAATCATTTGCAATGGAAACGCTTATTGGATAGAGTGTAATGACACCATTTCTGGCGTCATACAAATCAGTGGCGACAGTGTTGCTTTTTTCCCATATGATAACCCCGGCAATAACTTTTTACTGCTGTGTATTCGAGATGAAGAAAACGAGAAAATATTCTCTGAATCANNGTGCAGCCGATAGGTATAGTGCTGCAAATGGACAGTGATGACAATATTGTGTCTGAAATATCAGGATTTGAAGCCGACAAAAATTTGATTCCCCAGTACTACGATGCAGATGTAAACTTTCTTGAGATAGGCTTTTCCGCTATTTCCGATGGTGAAGGGGCCGAAATATTCGGGACTCGTGCTTCTGGAAGAATCGAAAGCATCGACAGTATTTCGGTTAAATCAAAACTATCACGATAAAAACTATAAAATAGCTTTAATATATTGCCGGTGCATTATGTCCCGGCGATATGTTTCATGAGCGTTTATGCCTTACCGTTGCTCAGCAGAACATTAGAAATGGAGTGGGAAGAACCCCAACAGTTATTTAGTACAGAGGTTCAGGTGGTTGGATATTTCGTACAAGGTTTTTCTTCAGATCATGCTTGGAACGAGATTTGGGAGAAGGGCTTTTCCC